>NZ_JAUBQD010000002.1:179814-313661 GCF_036701085.1 Microcoleus sp. Pol7_A1 | reverse complement strand
CGGTCTACTTGAGCCAGAACAGCCATTGCAATAGGAAACTTGTAAACGCTTTGCATCGGAAATTGCTGATTTCCATTCAAAGTAACTGACTCTCCGGTTTCTAGAACTGTGGCTGTAACTCCAACGCGCCCTAGAGCTGCTTGAGAAATTTGTTCGATCCGATCGCGTAATTCGTTTGTGCGCTCGGCGTTGGATATTGTGATACCGCTCGGTGCACTTGTCTCGTTGTTGGGGGTGTCTTCTCTATTACTTGAGTTAACGCTGGTGCAACCAAGAGTCAGTAAAAACAAGCAAAATGTGTAAAGCCAAGCTTTTTTAATTGTTGGAATCATGTCAATAGTTCTCGGTTAGAGTTAAGCCGTATTAAGGATAGAAAAAGTTAGGGGTGAGGTTTTAATTGCTGTACCTCTGTGCGTTGGCTTCATAGTTTCCTAAAAACCAGCCGTAGATTTCTCGAAGAACTTCGCTCTTGTTTGAGAGAACGGGTAGGAGTTTTGCGTCTATTTAGATAAGTCTTTAGTTCATCCATAGTATTTTCTGCTTCCCAACGTGGGTGATATTTTGTCGCCAGTAATATATCCGGTTTGAGCCAACACCTTTCAATTTATCAGTTCGAGGGCTAACCCAGAAGTATTGGCGTGATACCCTTCTTGCGCTGCAACAGGTTCTGAAATGCCAATCAAGGCGACAAAACCGGGAAGATGTTGGAGGCGATCGGTTCAGGCAAACACATTTGGATACTGTTGGGGGAAATCTTGCCATCTGTTAAAGATATTGAGAAGGAGTACCAAAAATTGTTCAAAGAAATTTTAGGAGCATTACCGTTGTGAGCCAAAAAAAGTAAATCCCCAGATGTAGATATTGTAGATACGACGCCCGGTGCAAGAGTTCGCGTTCGGTGGTCAAGCAGCATCCGCTCTTTCTCGCAGCCATCCCGACCCTCCCAACCCTCTTAGCCATCACAACCACCAACGCCTACAGCATCGCTGACACCAGAAACTGCATTGCCAACTGCAACACCACCGCAGCCGATAGTATCTGCACCAGACTCTACACATTCAATCAAAGGAGCCTAGTTTAATGAGCAAACTGCAAGCACCCGATAAAGAAGCGACGGTCAGGTTTACCGTTGATATGTTCGTCGGGAGAACACCGCAAATTGTCGGTGCTGGCAGCTACAACTGGGCGCAAGAAAGTGGATATAGTGCGGGATGTTGTGCTAGAGGACGGGTTGAAGGAAGTCGAGGGGTAAGGATTATCTTCCTATTGATGGCGATCACTGTAATCCGAGAGTGGCGATCGCTCGGAGGAACTGACTGGGTTAAGAAACAGAAGTTTTCCCAAGGAGTGGGGAGCTTCCACTGAAAACCTGGTATCTCTTGAACTTTGACGATCGCCCGTTTCCATTCAATTAGCTTGCCCCACGAGTGGGAAGTATTTAGCGTTAAGTTCCGTAGCTGCGATCGGTTGTTTCTATTCAACCAGGTTTAAAAGATTTAAGTTTGCAGAATTCTGAGATTGTCAAAACAGCGGACGATTGGGTTTTGGTGACTTCATAATAAGCGATCGTGTCTGCCCAATTCTCGTAGGGGAGAGTTTTACCAACAATATAATAAACCTGCCACCCAACGACTGAAAATAGTTAGGTTTTGCCCCAAGTATGGGGCTTTTTTTGTGCTTGTTAATTCTTCGCAATTCGGATTAATTGCAGAAATTTGAGTTGTAAAAGTTTGTCTTTGAAGTTTTCCAGAGGTTAAAAACTTAGAGCTTTTGGCACTACAGAAAACTCTGATTTTTTAAGTTCTGTTTGCGGGTCGTGTGAAGTCGAAGCCTCCTTCGATTCCGCATTAATAGAAGACTTCAACACACTTTGTCTTAGCTATGTATTTCTAGCAAGTGACAAGTTAAATTTGCTAGACAGTGCCGTCACCCTTCGGCTGGGGAATAGGACGATGCCTTAAGGACGTTTACTCTATGCGGTAGAGGCGTTTCCCAAAAAGCATCCCCCCAAAAATAGACTATTAGAAATCTAGTCTTTTGTCAACAGCTATTTATGGTTGCCCTTAAACTACCGCATTAATAGAAGACTTCCACTAATTTTGTTTTAGCGTTTCCATTCAATTAGTTTCCCCAGCGAGTAGGGAGTGGTAGATGGTTTTGGATTGGTGGAACTGATTGGGTGTTTCCATTCAATTAGTTTCCCCAACGAGTGGGGAGTCCCAACATGATTGTCCTGTCCATAGCTAAAGAACGTTTCCATTCAATTAGTGTCCCCACCGAGTGGGGAGAATCAAAGACAAATCTCTGGACAAGCGGCTACTGGATGAAGTCGATCGGATGTTTCCATTCAATTAGTTTTCCCAACGAGTGGGTAGGTCTGGAGTATAGAGCCTGCTCTAGTGTTTATAGCGTTTCCATTCAATTAGTTTCCCCAACGAAAGGGGAGCGCCGCCAAAACTTATACAAACGCGATGACCAAAATTGCGTTTCCATTTAATTAGTTTCCCCAATGAGTGGAGAGCTAACGTGTGGCTGGGGACTTCGGTAGGCTGGCAAAAGTTTCCATTCAATTAGGTTCCCCAGCGAGTGGGGAGAATACTACACTGTACCACATTAACCATGTGCTACCCTTCCAGTTTCCATTCAATTAGTTTCCCCAGCGAGTGGGGAGCTTGAAAAAACCACAGAGAACGAGGTCGCTTAACTCACCTTGCAGCGGTTTCCATTCAATTAGTTTCCCAGCGAGGGGGAGACTTGCCTGTCAATGATATCGGGCAGGCTTCGGCTGGCTGCCTGGTAGGTAGCACGTTTCCATTCAATTAGTTTCCCCAACGAGTAGGGAGATAAATGGCAAGATTGGGCGGAAGATGTTCTAGAGTTTCCATTCAATTAGTTTCCCCAGCGAGTGGGGAGACGAAGTATTTTGGATTGATTTGCCGACGCAAAAAGAGAGGTTTTCATTCAATTTGTTTCCCCAGCGAGTGGAGCCGGGATTTTAAGTCTGAATTTGATCGGTTGGCCGGCACTCCGTTTCCATTCAATTAGTTTCCCCAGCGAGTGGAGCGAATATCGTACTGGTCATTTAACCAGCTCTACTCAAATTGAGTTTCCATTCAATTAGTTTCCCCAGCGAGTGGGGAGAAATCGAAAAGATTGTTCTGCAAAGTGGGGTTTAGATTGGGGAGTTTCCATTCAATTAGTTTCCCCAGCGAGTGGGGAGTGTCATTACGACTCCGACCCCGGTTCGTATACCCGGACAGTTTCCATTCAATTTGTTTCCCCAGCGAGTGGGGAGTAAAAGGGTGATACCACCAAGTATGGAAGATAAATTAATACGTTTCCATTCAATTTGTTTCCCCAGCGAGTGGGGAGCTCACCAGATATTTTAGGCAATGACACTGAAGCTTTGAAAGTTTCCATTCAATTTGTTTCCCCAGCGAGTGGGGAGATCAAGAAAAAATCGTCGTTGAAGGTACGCTAACGTTTCCATTCAATTTGTTTCCCCAGCGAGTGGGGAGAAGGCATCGGTCGCATCCGGCAAGAATGTGATGGTCGCTGGTGGTTTCCATTCAATTTGTTTCCCCAACGAGTGGGGAATCGTATTGCCTTTGGATAACACGATCGCGCTTGGGAGTTTCCATTCAATTAGTTTCCCCAACGAATGGGGAGTCACAACTGATTGCAGCTCGATCAGTTTTGAAGAGGTGATGTTTCCATTCAATTAGTTTCCCCAACGAGTGGGGAGTTCAGACATTAAAGTCAGCTTTGAAGACCTGGGGTTTGACTTTCCATTCAATTAGTTTCCCCAACGAGTGGGGAGTCTTACTACTTCCTAACCAAATTTCAGCTTTATGAGTGTTTCCATTCAATTAGTTTCCCCAACGAGTGGGGAGCCGGGTGACAACCTTAGAAGATTGGACTTTTGCTCTAATTAATTTGTTTCCATTCAATTAGTTTCCCCAACGAGTGGGGAGTTTAAGGAGCAGGCACGTGTGCTGATGGATTTGGTGTTTCCATTCAATTAGTTTCCCCAACGAGTGGGGAGATTCGCTGCCACGTATGGCTGTGTAGTTACATCTGCTAAGGCAGACCTGTTTCCATTCAATTAGTTTCCCCAACGAGTGGGGAGATGAACAAAACCCCAAAATGACAAATAAGTCAAGTATGTTGTTTCCATTCAATTAGTTTCCCCAACGAGTGGGGAGATCTAGATTGTGTAGCTATTCAAATCACCAAAGAAAAGTTTCCATTCAATTAGTTTCCCCAACGAGTGGGGAGTCGTCAGTCGAGTCTTAACATGAATAATGAAGTAGTCGTACAGTTTCCATTCAATTAGTTTCCCCAACGAGTGGGGAGTACATATTGGGGATTCTCAGTACGATACTAACCAGTTTCCATTCAATTAGTTTCCCCAACGAGTGGGGAGAACACCTCCTTATTCTGACATAGAAATAACCGTCGCGCAGTTTCCATTCAATTAGTTTCCCCAACGAGTGGGGAGAAAGAGAAACTATCCTCCGAAGACGTATACAAAGAAATCTTTCTTGTTTCCATTCAATTAGTTTCCCCAACGAGTGGGGAGAAGCAGCAATTCTCATCTGTGACAGAAGTTTTCTAACTAATGTTTCCATTCAATTAGTTTCCCCAACGAGTGGGGAGTGCTCTTGTCTGGACGTGGGAAGAAAGAAAGGATTTTTCAAGTTTCCATTCAATTAGTTTCCCCAACGAGTGGGGAGTCATCTATGATACACCCAAGACAGCGCAAGATGTCTAGAGGCCATTTGCGAGGCTCAGGATTTTTTTGTGGAACTTAAACCTGTGTTAGCTTAAAATAATCCCTGAAACCCTTGCCCAGTAATGTAGCGAGGCTCGCAACCAAAAAAGGTCGTTTGAGTGAATTTACTGCCAGCCTCGCAGCATTAGCTAAATAATCACTGACCCAGGTGCTTTTGTCACCGGCGCTCCCACTCCCAAAACCTCCACCTGTCCCAAAGTATGGCGCGACACCGGATAAAACCGGATGCTATCCTCTTCGAGATTTACCTTTTGCTCAACTCGCGATCGCAATTCATCAAACTTAGCCCGACTGAGTACGCACTCAAAAGCGCTATACTGCACCCAAGTCCCGTAACCTTCCAACAAATCATGCACTTTAGAGCGCCGTTTGTTGTCGGGAATATCGTAAATCACCACGTAGAAAAGCAAGGCTTAACGAATTTGGTAAGGTTTATAAAGCTCGGTTGGGTTGTAAACGAATTGTTTGTAGGCTTTGATTTGTTGGTTTAGCAAATCCCACTTCGGCTGCTTGCCAGAGTCAGTTTCAATTTCCTCCTCCATGCGTTCTAAAAAAGCTTTGAGGTACTTGCGCCTGCCAGTATCATTTAAGAAACACCCCCCGTTACTGTAGACAAAATCGCTGCCAGCATCCACAAATCGGCGGTTGACTAAATAAGTAACTAACGAATCAATAATTGGAGCCCGAAATTCCTCAATCAAATCCGAAGCCAAAGCCGCATGGCGTTCCGTTCCCTGATGCAAACAAGCCGAATAAGGGTCTAAACCTTGCAATTCGATCAAACTCAACAAATGATTCCAGAGAACTTGATAGCCAAAACTGAGCATAGCATTAACCGGATTACCCGGAGGGCGGCGCGACCTGCCGACAAACACAAAATCAGGATTGCTGAGACATTCTTCAAAAGCCGAAAAATACTGAGCAGCTCCCGCACCTTCCATCCCCATCAACTTCTCAATAGTTTCAGCTTCCCCAGCTTTTTTGATTAAATGTTCCAAACAGTCGATCGCAAAAGCAATGACATCAGAAGCTTGTCGGCGCTGCTGCCGCATCAGGATAACGCGACTATTTTTCAGCTTAGCTTGCACGATACGTCTGGCTACTTGCAAACGTTCTGCAAAACACAACTGTTGCTGGTAGCGAGAAAGTTGGCGATAACCGCGCTCGATCGGAAGAATCCGCCCGTAACAGTAACCCATGCGCGAACAAGTCCTAATTGCTTGAGTTGCATAAATCGGAATTACGCACGGGTAGCCATACATCGGGTTTTTGCGACAATACTCGTTCTAGTCGTAGAAACCCCGCTCCCCCGGTTCTTTGGTTGTGATGCGTAAATCCCGATAAGGCGATTTAAGTTTGGAGGTTGTTAGGGGAAGTTGTTAGGGGCGATCGCATTTTTCAATTCCTTGTGTACGTGGGATATGAGGCTGACTTCTTTCAAAGGTAATTCTCTTGATAAGTCAAAATCTGGATCTTGCTCAGATATAAAAATTAAACAGCTTAGTACCCTTTTTTCCCAGTCTTCTGCATTGTCAGTATCCCAAGCTGCGAAAAGCTCTGGTTCTCGTAAACCTCGTAATTGATGAAAGATGGAGTTTCTTTCCTCTTTCGTTATTTTGGCAACTGTTTTTATGTCAGAATTGTTATGCCATCTTCCCGGCGAAAGAGATGCTTTGAGCAATTCAAAAAGTGGCTCCCCAAACAATCCAACATTAGAGTGGTTTTTATTAAAAAATCGATCGAACCAGTATCTTAGCTGTGTTGACATATTTATATTTTCATCATGAAAATATAGTGTTCTTGGTTGGTTTGGATTAGAATCTCTAATCTGCGGTTGATATTTCCATACCGCCCATTCTCGAATTAAACCTTCTACTGCACGAAAACTGTGGAACATTGCTTCAACAGTGTTCTTTTGATCGAGTCGAACTACTGCTAAATAACCCTCTTCATAAGCAGTCCACCACCAATTTTCTTTTTTAGTGCGATCGTTAACTTTTTCAACAAGATTGCCATCTGGATGCTGCAAAACCATTTTAGCAAAATCATCAAACTTAGCAAAGTTCCATTGAATTGCGGCATCAAGCAAAATCTGAGTTTCAAAATCTAAGTAATCATTGACTAATAATTTTACTCCTGCATAGTCATGGTTTCTGAGTAATTCTTTAGCCTGTTCAAACTTAATTCCTTTGAGGTATTCTCCGCTACTAATTATATCAGCAGGATGTTCTAGATCATCCACATTACTAACTAGAAATTCAACTTGCTTGCCAAATTTGGCTAAACTAGCAAACTGAATAGCTGAGGAAATAGCAGGAGTGCTGGCTTGATGACTGACATAAACAGTTGCATTTTCAGGGATATCTTGTATGCCTGCAATTTTTTCTTGAACAATTTTAAGGACAGAATTCCAATCGTCTAATCCAGGCTGCCTGTTAGAAGCAGAATCGGGATTTTTTACATCTGGTTTAAGTACCAAAAATTCTGGCTGGATTTCCTCAAGTTTATGGGAAAATCTTTGAAAATATTGTTTGACAAGATCTTCAAAACTACAGGTATCTTGCCAATAGGGACAGTAGATTTGATTTTTTTCAGTGGTTGTGAAGAGCTCGTTCTGATCGGTCACAAATATAATAATTCTGTCAAAGATAATTTTCTTTTCATTCAACAACATAGAAAAGTTATTGAGTAAGGAAAAATCTAAGTCGTTATAGCGTTCAACATTCTCAGTGATCGCATTTCCATACACAATGCCCATTGCTCTAGCAGGAGCAAGAAATCTCGTAATTGGGCGATCGCTCCCCTTGGGTTTTACTACAGATTTAGTTAACTCAATATTTTTGCCAAAATGCAGCTTTTTGTTGCTGTCTTGCTGCTCCTTTGCTCGATCGCAGAGACAATTCCAGTGCTTATCAGTCGTTAGCTGTATGTCACTGCTACCCGTTGTAATAATCCAAACGTTCATAGTTGTTCCTCACATTAGTAAATTTGTTGAAAGCCACTGTTTTTAGTTGACAAAAAATCCATAAACTGTTGTGATTTTTTATCTGACTCATCTGGAAAAATAGTTAATAGTTCCAAATATTCATTTTCTAGACGAGTCAATTTTCCATCTTCGATGATGTATCGCGGATACATCCGATGCCAGGTTCGCCCAATTTGTCCCATCTTGCCTGCAAGAGATGAATCTTTCAATCGGTTGGTTTCATGGAACCATTGGACTGCTTGACTTTTCCCCTTTTCTGCAAACCTTCCCCACACTTGTACTTTATTGGGATGCCATGCTTCTCTCCAATTTCGCACATAGCTGTTTGGTTGGTAGCCTGGAACTTCCGATCGCACCCAGGCGATCGCATCTTCCCGAATGTTGTTAATAAACTCGGTAATGTGATTCAGATCGTTTGCTGGAATGTAAAACTCTTCCGATCCCCGTGCGAATTCCCAATGACAACCAATCATCGGCTTATCATCATTCTCGAAATAGCTGGGATAAAACAGTTTATGGTGAGTTCGCCGCCAGGATTTACCAAAACCTCCCAGCAAAACAGAAAACTTGACTAGGTTAATGATGAATTGTTCTATTTCTGGTTTAACTTCACCTATTTTCAGCAGATTAAGCGTGCCATTTTCCAAGTTATAAGTTGGCATTTCAGGTGTGGAAAGCTTGCCGAATTTATTTACTTGCTTATAAGTGTGTTTGCCTTTGGTGCAGAGTTTACCATCTACTGTGAAATGAATACCTATACTGCCAACAATCGCTTTTGGTTTCTGGCCTTCCCTTTGTTCAGTAATTTCTCCCCCACTAACAATCTCTTGACTATCTTCGCCTTTCTCAGGAATTCCACCCCAAAGTTTCTTGGTTAAATCCTGTGCAATTTTCTCGTCAGCAATGCCCCCCAGTAGTCGTAATGTATGGCCTCGCAAAGCAGCTTTGAACATATTGGGGCGAAATTCAGGCGTTTTATGCTTATCTCGTTCATTGTTTTTTAGCAGCAACTGAGAGGCTAAACCTTGTCCGTTGAGATGGATAGACAGAAGAATGCGATCGCAATTTTCAATAGGTTTGAGAGAACCATCTTGATTTACGCGATCGACATACCCATATCCTGCACTAACCCGCGAGCCAATACCCCTACCTAAAGCTTTTTCCCAAATTAGTTGAATTTCTGCCCATTCTGAATCTTCCAGTATTTTTGTACTGGAAATTCCAAACTTAAACTTGGGCTGATAGAGAGAAATTTGAACGTTTGCATTTTCTCCTTTTTCTTTAGTATTTCTCATAACTTGATAGGGTTGCTGCCCGTGGGCAATGTCCACAAGTCGATCGCACTGCGCCCAAGACATATCGACTGGATAGCCCCCATGAAAGCGTAAAATTCCCGGCTTGGTCCGTTTGTCCCCTTTAATCAGAATTTCCCCACCACAGTATTGTTGACGTTTGTCCTCTGGACAGGCTCTCAAAAATGCTCCTTTCATGCTTGAACCGGGAAAAAATGGCATCCCTTTTGCCCCAATCACCGGACGAATTAGCCCTTCATCCTGTCCACCATTAGTCACCATGCGCCAACGAATCTGATAATATTCCCAGCTTTTCACATTACTGCCAAATTGTGGGAGCTTGATAGTAGACTTCGCGGAACATCGTTGCGTAGCGCGATGCTTTTCATCTACTTTTTCTGGCGCAGGTGGACAACCCTCTAGCCATTGCATCACCCAACGTTCATAGGCAGGCTTTTCTTTCTCTCCTTCTTGATTCTTATTTTTCTTATTATCTATACCAAACTGTTTTGTATGTTGCTGAGGTTTTGAAATATTTTCTAATTCTCGCTTCTGTTTTTTATTTTCCTCTCCTACATACTGAATATTTCCTCGATCGGGAATTTGTGCCTGAAACATCAACGGAACATTTTTAGCATCTTCAAATTCAATCTTGAGAGTCTGTTTTTCACCAGAATTTTTTTGAGGAGTTTGCGTTACAGAAGGATTTTCTGAGCGTTTTTTCTGTTTTGGCTGTGGAGGCGCTGGACTCTTTATGTGATTTTTCTCCGGTTCTGTATCCAATTTAAGATCGGGTTTCGCTTTGAGCTTTGGTTGATCGGGCATTTAATTTTTCTCCACTTTTGTATCCAGTTCACGCTTTTTTGTATCGCTGCGTCCACCACACCATGCAGTCACAAAGCTGTGTTAAAACAGCTAGTGTGACTTTGCGATCGTCCTGCGGAAATTTCCATAACTCAGAAATCTGAGCAGATGGATTTTCTAGATTCGGAATATCGATATCAGCCAGTTTCATAATTTCAACTAATTTGTCCCAAGTCGCTTTCCAATAGGCTGCTTCTTCATCCTCTAATCGAAGCTGTTCTCCCCAAAAGCGTTCCAAGCCATAGGCAACTGTGGTTCGCATTTTGTAGACTTGTCCCAAAACATCTTGCGGCTTTTTTTGTGCCTCTACTACTAGATCGTGCGCGACTTTATCTAATTTGTACGGTTCCCAGCCCATTGTTATACTCCTTGTTGTGTTCTGTGAAAGTTTACTTTTAGCTCACAGTGTCCAAATCCAATAGATTCCAATCCGCCTAAATAGATATCCGTAATCGTCGGCTTCCATTCGTTACCGTCTTTATCTGGTTTGTGAGCAATTGGAAACACTAAAATGGTTTCTTCAGGAAGTGCTTCTGTGTTGAAAAATTTACCTTCTTCAACTCGTTTCTCTTCCTTCTCCAGAGTAACTCGACTTTGACGGTACAGCGCCATATCGTGAATCATGGCGATTTCATCATCCCCAACTACAATGGCTGGGCGTTCTTTTCGATCGGGAAACCATTCAGTTAAATCTTGCTTGGGGCGATCGATAGTTACAAAACCAAAATTGAAGAATAGCTTCTTTCTTTCCAATTCTCGTGAACCAATGCAAAGCTCTTCTTTTTCTGGTACTTTAGCCTTAATTGTTTCTCCTGCAATACGCTTGTAGCGTTTTAGTAACCGAGGACAACTCACCCAAACAATCGGCTGTCCCGGACAAAATACTGGCAACCACAAGATTGAAGCATACTCAAATTTTACTAACGATTCAGTTGTGCTATCTGGTTTTCCTTTAACAGCTTCATGCCCATACCAGAGGTTTTCATCTTTTTTAGACGGTACGTTGAGTTTCAGTTGTTCTGCTTTCTTCTGTAACCATTCCAGTTTAGTCTGTTCTTCCTCCTCACCTTTGGCGTTTTTAAAACTAAAGGTTTTAGGAATTGTTTCCCCTTTCTTTTTCAATTCTTCTGCCACTTTTTCTTCCAGCCATTGCTGGCGCTCCGAGCGCATTTCCGATCGCAACCGTCCCCGAATTGAACTGCCAGGAACAATGCCGGTTTGGGTAAACTGATCTCGAAAAATCAAATTTAAGTTGCCAGTCTCTTCACCTGCTGTTGCTCCAACGTGCAGAGGAGCAAGCGTTTCAATCACACCATAGGCTTTGTTATACATTAGTCCACTCCTTCAATTTTTACAGGTAAACACAATCCACAACCCATATTTTTTAGTAATGAGAATAGTGGTTCTTTTTCATCCAAGCCTTTTTTGTCGGGTAATTTTGCTTTCTCTGCCGATCTCGCATCTGGAAACCAAAGATCGGGAAAGTGCCACCAGTTCAAATCTAGTCGTTCTTTAAACACATACACGCTACCTGCGGGAACAGCATAACGTCCACGACTCAATCGCCCTGTTTTGCGTTTCTCATTGACCGTTTCACCATGTCCAATTCGATATCGATAAGGAACGGCTTTTTCAGTTAACATCTGGGAGCATTTTTGGGGAAATTTCTGGTGATCTTGTTTTGGATAATGTTGATACTTTGGATTTCGAGGCTTGGGATAACGATAGGAAAGTTTGTTGGAACCCCAAACACCAGGAGTAATCAATGCAAATGACCGCTCAATAGGTTTGTTTAATTTATCTAGCACAGAACTAGAGAGTTCCACGTAGGTAATTTCGACAATATGGTTTTCACCACCAAACTGATACCAACCTGGTTTTATTTTATGAGTCGAGAGATAAATCAAACAGGTATCATCGTCCATCTGAACGGCATATTCCAGGAACAACCCATCCTCCCCCAGGACATTGCGCTGTTCGTTCTGAATCTTAGGATGCAGAATTGGAACAAATTTCCAGGGAGTTTTTGCCACGGTTCCTTTATCTTTTTCCAATGAAATATTTGCTGGTGATTCGTCCCAATTATCAATGCGTAACCAAAAATATTCAGGTTCTACTTTTTTAGCTTCCTGCTGACGATCGGATTCTGATTCTTTATCCTGTTCGTTTCCATCTGGTTCAGAAGCAAGCTGCCACTTACCTGACTTCATTTCCCATTCATCAAAATCATTTTCATTTTCACCAATGATTTTATGACGAGGCATTGGAACGTAGAAAGACTGTTCATCACCAGGTTTTTCGTATTTTGCCCAGAATGGCCCTGCAACACGAAGATTATATCGTAAATCTTCTAGTGCTTGGGGGTCAGGTTTATTAGCACTGAATATAAGTCCTGACAGAGTTGCAGCTTCTGGTGGAAACTTTTCACCCGATCGCCCTACCAAGTTTTCGGGCGACAAAAAACCTCCGGCACTGGCATACATCAAGCCCAAAGGCTGAATTTTAATTAGGTATTTGAACATAGCTGCCAACCTACTTTTACTAAACCATCAATCCATTCAATAAATGCCACCTGTGAATAATCTTTCCCGGTAATGGGCTTGCAATTATTTTTCAGGTAATCTCGATCTACTGCTTTTAAGCGGTCAATTCTGGAAGAGCGATCTTTAAAATACAAATCGAATACTCTGAGTGCAATGTCAGCATTGATGTTTTCTTTTGTTTCTTTTAAAGACACGGCATGACGCGCTTTCAATTCTGCCCAATCGTTATAAATGTGAGTCCAGTTGGCTTGATTTCCTGTATTCCCATCCCGATCACGATAATTTCTCAACACATGAAGATAATCCCAAGGACAAGTCCACTCAATCAATTGACCGCTGTTAAATACTACTCGAATCGTGACTCTATTTCGCCCCAAACTCTTCGCCCGTTTCTCGGCTTCCCGACAATGTTGCAAAATGTCTCGTTGTGGAACCTGATGTCCAGCCCACACAAAACCTACACTATAGGTCAAATCAAGATTAAATTCCTGCTTGATTTTAATTATGTTTTGATGCTTGTTCCAGCGGTCTTCTAGAGTTAATAACCAATTTAAAGCCTCTATCGGTTTGACTTTTTCAGGTTTTTCTTGGCTATAAGTTTGTTCACTGTAAAGCACTCCGATAAAGTCATCACCACCAGCATAGATGACACGACCTTTACCTTGAGAAAATAAGTCTTTGTTCTCCTTAAATTCTTTACCCCACTGTCTCATTAACTCAGTGAAGCATTCGAGGTCGCGTTCCCGATTTTCTTCATTATTTAGAGATCGAGTAGCAAGCTCTTTGAGTTTTTTTCCAACTTCATCACCATCGCCCATAAACCAGCCTGTCCAGTATCCGGCTTCACGATTAATATCCTTGAAGCCTTCATCTAATTCTTTCATTCCAATTTTCTTGGCAAGATAGGGTAGCGTTACTAGACGCTTCACCAGTTCAGGAATACTCAATCTTTCGCCGGGAGCAATAAATTTGCCACCGATGTTTTCCTCTTTGCCACTACTGTCTTTCTCTTTTTTATTAAAGTAAGTTTCCAGTCCTTCATCTGAGGGAATAGATACTTTTGTTCGCTCTCTAGCTTTATAATTTCGAGAACCAGGATTATCTAGAATCCAAGCAAGGCGATGATAAAATCGTTTTTGTTCCCGTTGTTCAGTTTCATTGAGCGATCGCCCTGGTTGTTTGTCTTCTTTGCCCAATTTATGCCATGTGATCGCATCTGTTCCAGTCAAACTCGAACTCTCACCAACCCAGTTTATAGCTGTCCAATCTCGTTTCAGCTTACGAGTTTCTAAGTCTTCCATTGCATCTTTGACAGACGTACCGTATCCCCAAAAGATTTCCCAGGTGTAGCTTTCCCATCGTTCCCATTCTCCTTTTTGCTTGCCTTTTTGGTCTTCGGTTTGTGACCAATAATATTGATCTTTTGGGATGTCAAGATTATTTTCTATCCAGACTCTGCAAATTTGCAAAATCTTTTTCCATTCCTCTAAAAGAGTATTTTGTACATCATTACGTTCAAATTTCCCTTTAATTAAAATTCGATTGGGCATTCCCTCTGGGTGATCGGGCAATCCAGGCGAAATCACCTTAAGTCCTAAAGGCTCTGCTTTTTGTACGAGCCTAGAACTCAAAAAAGATAAGATTAGCGATGCTCCATACAAATCTCGGAGTTTCCGGGATTTCTCGATAAAGCCTTGAACGGGTGCAAACGAGATCGCGGTATATGCAGACATAGGTTCAAATTTTGGTGACATTTGTCTGTTTTCCTGACTATAAGACTAACTAAGTGAATTTTTCAACGTAAAGCGCGATCGACTTATTTATTTATATACTCCTTACTAGGCAGAGTCTGGCGACGCAAATCAGGAGACTCTGCCTCCAATTTTCATCAAAGCTGGCGAGGGTCTTCCTCTGGATATTACTTCCCCGACTCAACTCAATATATCAGCCGAGCCAGCTTCGAGTCTCGCAATTTACAATATGTATCAAATGTCTTGGAAAACCTACAGCTCTCTAAATAACGGCTTTGAGGTTTTTCTATATTTTTGTGTCAATATTGTCTTTTCCTTGACTTTTACCCCGGTTGCCCCCATTCACCCATTATGGCAAAAAAACCAACCCCTCACCCCTATGCCGACAAACTAACGTTCGATCGCATCATGCTCCTCATCGCCACATTGGTAAACCATCCGGGTGTCGGACACTCTGACACCGAAGCATCCGACAGTAAGTATCACGATGCCTTGCTAGAAGTTCAATCTCAATTACAGAAAGTTGCCGCCGAATCCGGCAACATCGAGTTTCCAGAAAACTATCCCGCAACTCCTACCATTCGCAAAGATTTAGAAACTTTGCGCCACTACGGAATCCTTGACAAACGAATGTATCGCTTCGGCTATTATCTCGGCACCGGTGCAATGAATCGAGACGAACTACTATTCGCATTTCAAGCGATAGCATCTCAAGCCAAATATCAAGGAAATCCTCAAGCCCGCCAAATTTGTGAAAAACTCACGAAACGGTTGCGCGGATTAGATATCGAACTCAAAGGTCAATTGTTCTATCCGGTTCGCGAATACCTGAATCGTGCGATAATTTACACCGATCCTGTAGAAATGCTCGATCGCCAAGAATATCGGAATACCCTATTTCACAAACTAGACATCGTAGAAACAGCCATCGTTCGGGGTCAGGCGATCGAACTTTACCGCCAAAGCAATTATTACGGTAAAAGCCATCTCGGTTTCCGGCGAATCTGGCCTCTGCAACTGATTTATCACGACATCGCCTGGTACCTGATTTGCGAATCTTGCGACAACGGACACTTAAGCGTAGAACGGGTGAATCGCTTTACCGACTACTGCAAAATTCTCGATGTAGAAGCGCGTGGTTTAGCCTCACAGCAACAGCGTTTGAAAATAGCTCACAAATTGTTAAAAAATGGTTGGGGGCTGTTCTTGGGCAAGCCAGAGCAACAACAGGCTGAATTACAGGGTACGCTGAAGTTGGAAAAAGTGAAGGTGCGGTTTTTTGAGAAGGTAGTGGGATTTATTCTAGAGGGCGATCGGCGGCATCCGCGACAAAAAAAGATTAAGGAAGGGCCGAGGGATAGTTTTGGCAATCTGCTTTATGTGGATTATCAGATCGATTTGCCCGATCGCTCTTTAAACGAATTCAGCCTTTGGGTGAACAAACATATGGAAAACGTACAAGTGCTTTCCCCGCCGAGTTTGGTAGAAAAACACCGACAAGCAGCCAGAGATTTAGCCGATCGGTACAGCTAACGTGAGTTAAACAACAAATCATTGCTAAGAATTGTATAATCCCTTGTAGGTAACACTCTCACGTCAACAAACAGCGACCGTTGCCAGACAATACACCGATGAAATCAGCAAAACTGATAGCGCAGCAGTCTTAGTAACGACACATTTATATTCTAGCAATGGGCGACGGTTGGCTGATATTAGTTTCTTGTTGTGGCTAGACGATCGTACCAGTTAATCAGACCTAGAGCCGACATAGGATGCCATTTCAGGATGCCTCTATCTACCAGCTAAAGTCTTAGACCGGAAAACACTATTGAGTTTAGAAGACTAATCTAGCCAATATCGACGCACCTCGCTTGGTTCGTGTAACCCTTACAGTTTGGTTGAGGTGCGTCGATGCTTTGCAGGGATTGAGTTTGAGGCTGATAGTTCGATGCTTTTTGTCGTTTAGCTGTGCTATATTTTAGCGGTGCGTCGATTTGATGGCTGAATCCCGCTCTGGGTATAGCCTCTGTGGCGAACTCTCCCCACTCGCTGGGGAAACTAATTGAATGGAAACACTGAATTATCCTCAGATGTCTTAAACCAAGAGAAATAGGCTCCCCACTCGCTGGGGAAACTAATTGAATGGAAACTTTTGTTGCACAAGATTCAAAGAAAGGGATAAAAGTCTCCCCACTCGCTGGGGAAACTAATTGAATGGAAACTCTACAACAGGTATTGGAACTACAGCAACCGGAGTCTCCCCACTCGCTGGGGAAACTAATTGAATGGAAACTAAGCGGCATTAACCCGCTCGTTCGGTGGCAGTGGTTGCCCCTCCCCACTCGTTGAGGAAACTAATTGAATGGAAACTTTTCTTGATACACTATGTGCATAAAGTACGCTTTTTCTTTCCTCCCCACTCGTTGGGGAAACTAATTGAATGGAAACGGAGGCACAATTATTACTTCTTCTGATCCATCTCCTACTAATGGAACTCCCCACTCGCTGGGGAAACTAATTGAATGGAAACCCGTTTTGCACGTATTGGTGGTAAAGCTTGGTTGCGTGATAATGTTCTCCCCACTCGCTGGGGAAATTAATTGAATGGAAACGCTGGCGGCTGGTTTAGTTCGTGAATTTTTGGACGGCTCCCCACTCGTTGGGGAAACTAATTGAATGGAAACCTATCTGTCATTAGCTTTGGCTGACGACCCTGGAAAAAAGTCTCCCCACTCGTTGGGGAAACTAATTGAATGGAAACTTTTGGCGGATAGACTTGCTCCCTTGATAATGACTCCCCACTCGTTGGGGAAACTAATTGAATGGAAACGAACCTAGTATGATTCCTATTACAGGTAATGTCCACTCCCCACTCGCTGGGGAAACTAATTGAATGGAAACTTGTCAAAAAGTTCGGCTTTTGAGATTGGGATGTATCGGAGGTCCCCACTCGTTGGGGAAACTAATTGAATGGAAACGCTGATTTTGTATAGCAAAACCGGGGAACATTGATAATCATGTCCCCACTCGCTGGGGAAACTAATTGAATGGAAACATAGAATAAGCAAACGCAACCGAAGGATGCACAAATATCGTCCCCACTCGCTGGGGAAACTAATTGAATGGAAACCTTCTCTGCTATAATATTGAGAGTTTGCTTTATACAAACCTCCCCACTCGCTGGGGAAACTAATTGAATGGAAACATCCAACTGTTAAATAAACATTTAGCTGGTTGTTCACTCCCCACTCGCTGGGGAAACAAATTGAATGGAAACTTTCCTTACAAAATTGTATAGGAAAATCAACAAAAAGCTCCCCACTCGCTGGGGAAACAAATTGAATGGAAACATCCAACTGTTAAATAAACATTTAGCTGGTTGTTCACTCCCCACTCGTTGGGGAAACTAATTGAATGGAAACAATTCAGCGCACATATCCTGCGCCGCTTCGATAAATTCTTCTCCCCACCCGTTGGGGAAACTAATTGAATGGAAACCACCCCAGTGGGCTCTTTGAACCGATACCATAGCCGCCTATCTCCCCACTCGTTGGGGAAACTAATTGAATGGAAACCCTTAAAAGCTTGTTCAATGTATTCTTTAGTAGAGCTTTCTACTCTCCCCACTCGTTGGGGAAACTAATTGAATGGAAACATCGATAAAGAGTAAGGTAAAAATGATTAGGTCATAAACTCCCCACTTGTTGGGGAAACTAATTGAATGGAAACGCATTAATCTTCAGTTCAGAGTTTGCTAAAGCCTGCTCCCCACTCGTTGGGGAAACTAATTGAATGGAAACACCAGTAGTCTACACACTGTTACCATGACGTGAATCAGAACTCCCCACTCGTTGGGGAAACTAATTGAATGGAAACTCATCTACTTCTGAAGCGGTAGTATTCCAACAAAGGATCTCCCCACTCGTTGGGGAAACTAATTGAATGGAAACTCCAAGGAACCCTTTATCTGCTAGGTCACAAATCTCTCCCCACTCGTTGGGGAAACTAATTGGTAATGATTCAGGTCAAAAAAACTTCGGTGACAAAAGCTGGTAAAATAAACCAATGAAAAAGCCCCCAGCAACCAGAGAGCCGAAAAAAACCGAAATCGAGCAGTTGAGCCAAGCTGAACTGGTAGAAATGGTACTGGGGCTGCAAAAAATTATTGAAGAATTACAAGAAAAACTAGCCATTGCTACGGGCAAAAGTCGAACCACCAGTCAGACTTCATCAAAGCCCCCATCAACGGATCTGATCCAGAAATCAGAGAAACCAACAGTCACACCAGAAGCAGACCAAAAAAAGAAACCAGGTGGACAACCAGGTCATCAGGGAAAAACCCGCAAAGGGTTTGGACGAGTAGACAGAACCGAAATTAGCTCACCCGACATCTGTCTCAATTGTGGCAGTACAGAATTAAGTCAAGTAATTAACATCCACTCTCAGCAAGTAGCAACTCTAGTCGCCAAACCAATCGAAGTCGTCGAATATCAGACACAATCGTGTAAATGCCTAGAATGTGGTGCAGTAGTCAGAGGAGAACCACATCAGGGAGTGGTTCCAGGCCAAGACTTGAGCGTTAATCTCCAAGCACTATTAGTCTGGCTGGGGAATTATGGGCATCTTTCCTACTCCAAGCTGACTGAATTGTTGTGGGAACTCGGCACGATAGAAGTGGGAGTAGGAACACTCCAAAAAACCAATCAACGAGTAGCAGCAGCAGTAGAGCCAGCTATCAAAGCACTGTGGGAATGGGCACCTCTTCAATCAAACGTTCATGTAGATGAAACGCCGTGGTGTGTGATGGGAGTCAAAGAATGGCTGTGGACGGCTAGTGGAAAAGGATTCTGTTTATTTCATGCCGCAGATACCAGGGGACGTGTGGAATTAGAAACCATGCTGGGCAAAGAATTTGCGGGAGTCTTAAGCTCAGATGATTTCAGCGTTTATAATGGTTGCCAAATCACAGCCCAACAGAAGTGTCTGGCTCATTTACGACGGCATTTCAAGAAAGTGCTGGGACTTCCTGGCAACAATAATAATGCAGCAGTCGCTCAAATATTTCTGTCATTAATTGATGAAGCTTTTCGGGCCCATGAGTCGTGGCGCAAGACGAAGGAGCAACTTACCTACGACACCTGGGCTGAGGATTTCAAAATACGATTGAATCAAGCTTTGGCCACTTGGTTCAACCAAGTTGGCTATGCAGCAGGTTTGTTACTCAAATCCTTACGAGATAAGGCTCAACAATGGTGGTATTTTCTCTCTGACCCATCGGTGCCTCCGGATAATAATTTAGCAGAACGTTCTCTACGGCTAGCTGTAACGAAACGGAAAGTTTCTGGCGGTTCTCGTTCGATGAAGCGATTTGAGGAAACTGCTAATCTTCTCAGTGTCATCCAAACCTGTCGTTTTCAAGCTCGTTCAGTAATGGCTTTTTTCCGTGAGGCTATTTCTGCCCATTCTTGTGACTTGGCTATGCCTGAGCTCATTCCCTTCTTTCAGACCTGAATCCTTACACTAATTGAATGGAAACCATGGAACTCTCTCCTTGAGAATGGTGTTTAGTTCTCCCCACTCGTTGGGAAACTAATTGAATGGAAACGCTTCAGGAGTTAAGGGAATCAGTTTACCGTCTTGTACTCCCCACTCGTTGGGGAAACTAATTGAATGGAAACCCAAAGATCCTCTAATTCTGAATCTGTTAGCTTTCTACTCCCCACTCGTTGGGGAAACTAATTGAATGGAAACACATTTCGGGGTTAGTCATTGTTTTTGTTGTAGTTGTCTCCCCACTCGTTGGGGAAACTAATTGAATGGAAACAAGGTCATGCAGACGCGAGTAGAAAGTGGTTAAACCTCCCCACTCGTTGAGGAAACTAATTGAATGGAAACTAATCGCACTTTTAGACTGGGATTCACATACTCGTCTCCCCACTCGTTGGGGAAACTAATTGAATGGAAACGTGATTGATTCCTTGCTGATTAGAGTTGCGTACATATCGTTACTCCCCACTCGCTGGGGAAACTAATTGAATGGAAACCATACGATCGACGGGGTGAGGATTAGGGGGTTCGGATCTCCCCACTCGTTGGGGAAACTAATGGAATAGAAAAGCCTGGATAGCCTATAAGGTGGCAGTCCGGGTTTTTCTGTCTTCACTCGTTGACGGCAATTAAACGATGACGCTAGAGAGTTTGCGATGGGTGCAACTAAATCAGGAAAATCTGTTGGTGGTTACAGAGCCCAAGGAGCGCGACAGATGAGGTGGCAGGGTCGGGGTCAGCTTGGACGTAGTACACTTTTTTAGACTGCACTACGGTGGCTCGGTGGATAACACACTAAAGTTGTGGGATTTGACAACTGGTACAGAACTTAAAACCTTGACGGGTCACACTGCCTACATCAATGCGATCGCAATTACCGGCGACGGCAATAGGGCTATTTCTGCGGATTTAGAAAGTGGGGAGGCGATCGCTAGTTTCAGCCTTATTTTGCTGCATCGTTACGTCGGATGGAGTAACAATCGTAGCCAGCGACGCATCCGATCGCGTATATTTCCTACGACTACCAGGGATAGAGCCACTAACATAAGTTTCTTACACAATCATCGGCAAGGCGTAATTTGAAGAGTTTCAGCATCTAAAAGTTGATGCGATCGCATATTATGAAAAGTCATCAAAAGTCATGAAAAGTCATAGCCGATCGCCCCTGATTAATCCCCGGTAGCTGGTGCGGAATTGCGCTTATTTTGACTTTTAAGTTCGATCGCCCCCAACTCCCCGGCAAATCTCGGACTGGGTTCGATCGAGATTATTCCCCATCCAAAATCTAAAATCCGTCACTTTGTCTGCAAAACGGGCGATCGGCTTGATCCGGTAACTCAATCACCCATCGTTATGCCCGGTTTGCCCGTGGATAAACCGTACTTTAGGCTGATTTTCCTTGACTTATTGTGATTTTCTTGGTTTACGTTGACTTTCCTTGATTTATTGTGGTTTTCTTGGTTTACGTTGACTTTTCTTGGTTTACGTTGATTTTCTTGATTTACGTTGATTTTCTTGATTTACGTTGATTTTTCTTGACTGATAGACCCATCGGCAACTATCGCGCACAGATTTTGAGCAGTTTGCTAAAGATTTTGAGCAGTTTGCTAAAGTTGTAAAAGTTAGATTTTGTTGTGTTTGGTTATAGTTTAAGCAAATATTCAGACTTTTGAGTCGGCTTAAGCCATGGTAAATGCCAAGTGTTGGGCAGCAAAAAACGGGAGAACTCGATCGCCCAAGCACCGCAGCAAATACAGCAATTGAGCACCTAGCAAACACTAACGGACTCTAGCAGTGATGTTTATCGTACCGATCGTCTCGACAATTACGGCTCAGGTTTCTCAGCCAAACAATCAAGCTATTAATGCCCAGGTAGTTAGCGTCGGCGATGGCGACACGCTCACGATCCGCAACGCTAACGGGCAAAACATAACCGTGAGGTTAGCTTGCATTGACACGCCTGAAAGAAATCAACCGGGAGGACAAGAGGCAGCCGATCGCCTTAGTGCGCTTCTTCCCAGAGGTGCATCAGTTAAAGTTCTACCAGTGGACAAAGACCAGTACGGGCGCACGGTTGGAGTCGTGTTCAGTGACAGAAATATTAATTTGCAGTTGCTACAAGAAGGGCAAGCCTGGGTCTACGAGGAGTACATCAGCAACTGTCGCACCAGCGCTCAACAATTGCGGCAAGCTCAGAGTTCGGCTCAACAGCAACGGCTTGGACTATGGAGCCAGAATAGTCCTTGCCCCCCTTGGAACTTTAGAAAAAATCAGTGTGCAGTAAAACCCGCTGCTGCACAAAAACCTGCACCAATTCCACAAAGACCTGCACCAGCTCAACAAACTAATTGTGACCCAAGTTACCCCGACGTGTGCATCCCACCTGCACCACCGGATTTAAATTGTGGCGACATTCCTCATCGCCGCTTTCGCGTACTACCGCCAGATCCTCACAGATTCGATCGCGACAAAGATGGTATAGGTTGCGAAAGGTAAAGGAAACCTGCCATTTTGAGTACAGTGAGGATAGGCGGGAAACTGTTAGATATTGATGAAACGGTAGCAGTTCTTCGGTGAACAAGGATAGGCTCCTTACCTAGAACATATTTATTACCAGATTATTTTTTGGCAAATGGTATTAGTGTGTTCTCTTGATGCCGTATCCTGATTCTTGCCATTTTTTCTAATAGGCTAGATTTAATTGTCACACTAAAATAAATACTACCCAGAGACAAAGGGCATGACGCGAGAGGAAGCACTGCAACGAATTGAGCGAGTTAGCAATAAAAAATTGATGCACCTGGATTTGTCGTGGCTGAAGCTGAAAGAATTGCCACCGGAAATTGTCAACTGTACGCATCTGACACGGCTTTTCCTCGGTGACAATCAGATTACCTGCATCCCAGAAACGATCGGGCAACTCCCCAATCTGACTGAGCTTCACCTCAGTGACAATCAAATTACCCAAATCCCAGAGGTGCTCGGACAATGGTCGAGTTTGAAACAGCTTTTTGTCCCTAGAAATCAGATTACTTCTATCCCAGAGGCGCTCGGACAACTGTCCAATCTGACAGTCCTTTACCTCAGTGACAATCAGATTACTTCCATTCCAGAGGCGCTCGGGCAACTGTCGAATCTGATATTCCTTGGCATCAGTGACAATCAGATTACTTCTATCCCAGAGGCGCTTGGGCAACTGTCGAATCTGAGAGGGCTTAACCTCAGTGGCAATCAAATTACCTCCATCCCAGAGGTGATTCGTGACATGGAAAAACTGGAAAAACTCGACTTGCGGGGAAATCCGCTCCCGATTCCTCCCGAAATCCTCCAAGGCGAAAGATTCCACGAGCCAGGCGATTTGCGTACCATTCTCGACTTCTACTTCCAAACCCACAATCCCAACAATACCTAAGAATTCAACGAAGCCAACTTTTGATTGTGGGGAAGAGGTCAATCGCCCTGACTTTTTCCTGACTTTACACTAAGCAGGCTAGTGATTAAGATTGAAGCAAATACAAAAAGGGTGGCTATGTTCGATCGCACTCAATGGTTTTTGGTCGGTATGTCGATCGCACTTTCGGTTCAGTTAAGTCAGCCAGTGGCAGCAACCGTACCCGTTGGTAAGGCTGTACAAATAGCACAAACTAACAGTAAGGAGGCTGCCCAGAAAGTATATGAAGAAGCCGAGAAACTCTACGAACAAGGAACAGTGGAAGCTTTAAGAGGTGCGATCGTCAAATATGAAGAAGCATTAAAACTGTATCGAAAAGCGGGCAATCGCAGTCGAGAAGCCCTCACCCTCCACAACATAGGTGGAGCCTATTTAGATTTGGGAGAACACCAAAAAGCGCTAGAGTATTACAGCCAGTCCCTTCCCCTGAAACGAACCCTTAATGATCGCGGTGGGGAAGCTACCACCCTCTACAACATCGGCGGAATCTACTTAAATTTGGGAGAAAAACAAAAAGCGCTAGATTATTACAACCAGTCCCTGTCGCTGTTTCGGGCAGTAGGCAGTCCTCACTGGGAAGCCGTTGCTCTTAACAGCATTGGCTTAGTTTACTCAGATTTGGGAGAAAAACAGAAAGCGCTAGAATATTACAGCCAATCGCTTCTCCTGAAACGGGCAATCAAGGATCAGCGTGGTGAAGCCACCATCCTGAACAACATCGGCAGAGTCTACTCAGATTTGGGAGAGAAACAGAAAGCGCTAGACTATTACAACCAGTCCCTTCCCTTGAGACGGGCAGTAGACGATCGCGGTGGAGAAGCTGTTACCCTTTCCAGCATGGCTTTTGTCAAACGCTCGCTAGGCAATTTTACCGAAGCTCTCACTGATATTGAAGCCTCTCTCAAATTAATTGAAAATCTCCGCAGTAAAATAGCCACCCCAGAAAGTCGCAGCTCATACCTTGCCACAACACAGGACTACTACGAATTTTACATCGACCTGTTAATGCAACTGCACCAAGCTAATCCTAACGCTGGTTATGATGTCAAAGCATCAGAAGCCAGGAAACGCGCTGTCAATCCCTAGAGAGCAACGCATAGCGAGAAATAAGATAGCACTGCAAAAAAACAGGCAACCCACAGCAAAATCAGCAATTAAGAATCGAGCAAATACTACACAAAATCTAGTAACTGATGTTCATCGTACCGATCGCCCCAACAATTACTGCTCAGGTTTCTCAGATAACAAACACTCAAATTAATGCCCAAGTAGTCAGCGTCAGCGACGGCGACACCCTCACGATTCGCAGCAGCAACGGTCAAAATATAACAGTAAGGTTAGCTTGCATTGACACGCCTGAAAGAAATCAAGAAGGTGGAAAAGAGGCATCTAATCGCCTTAACGCACTACTTCCAAAAGGTACATCAATCAAAGTTCAACCTGTATATAAAAACCTATATGGAGACAAAATATTGGTAGTTTTGGTAGTTTTCGGTAATAAAAATATTAATTTACAATTGGTGAAAGAAGGGCAAGCATGGGTCTATGAACATTACATTGGTATTGGTAGATGTATCAATATAGCTCAAGAATTGCGTCAAGCTCAGACTACCGCCCAACAGCAGCGAATAGGACTATGGAGTAAAAATAATCCTTGTCCACCTTGGAACTATAGAAAAAATCAGTGTAAATAAAGGCATTGCTTAATCAGGGTATGAAAAAAATAAGTTGAAAATATCCCTAAGCTTTGTCGATACTGGTTTCTATGACTTGCATATTTAGCCCTTCATACCCTAAATCAGCAACGCCCTTTACCTTTCGCTTCAAATCAATTCTACAGTTTCACGCTTGCATCGCCCACTGTCTCGGGCTATACCTGTGCTGACATAAGACATCCTTTGCTAATCTCAAAGTTAGTTCTTTACCGCAATTGCTCATGGGTAGCCAATCTACAGCCAAAACTATCTTTCTGGTCGCCTCTATGGTGGGCTGGCTTATCGTTGGTGCATCTTTGATGTATCTTTTTCCGGTCGTCGCAGATTGGTTAATATCCTCCGATCGCACCCATCTATGGATGCAGACCCTCAGCCGTAGCGGTTACAATCCTATGCTGGCTTGGGTAGGAGGAGGCATCACTCTGGTTATTACCGTGTCGGGGTATATCCTCTGGCATCAGAGGTTTGAAGGCAAGATTTAGAGCGATGGTCACAGATCGATTTGGGAGCGATCGAGTTCTGAGTTCAAAGAAGTGTGGGAGGCTTTTGCGGTGAGGCGTAAAAAAAGCCTGCCAAGACGACTATCAGAATTTTAGATATTTATGAGTGCTGGTTTGATATACAGTGCTTACTTTTTGGACAACAGCGAGTGCTATATTTCTAACAGTTTTTGCTGATGTCAAACATTATACTCTGATGTATCTGAAGTGGCAACCGCTAGTAAATTCTCAGTGATTTAGTCTTGAAGTTTCTGCTAGATGACCCTTAGCTCTTAATAAGGGCATGGTAGTGGTTTGGAAAACTTAACTTTTATTTACAATATGCTTTCTATCCTATCTACTTTATGTCAAGCGTCTTCTCATTTGCGAGAGCGCTTGATTCAACCCCTCGCTGTGAATCCAGCCTACGAAGCCACCGTAAATCATTTTGCCATCGCGATCGGCTAAAAAAATGTGGTCAACGCCGAGGGGGTTTTTCCAAGTCCTAACCGCTGTTCCATCCCTAAGTCTGATAATCGGATTGGAACTGTTAAAATCCCTGTGGTGTGCTGGTGTCATTCCTGGGACAGCTTCTAAAATGGCGCGAGCCTCCCTAGTAACATCTGAAATGTTTGCAGCGCTGGCTGCTGAAGGGCCACATCCATCTGTCACTGTTTGCTTGAGCCTTTCTTTGATATCGCCATCAAACAAGGATAATTGCTCAATCTCATCTAAAAGTTTCCCGTGTGGCTCCGATAAGCGCCTTTGGCAATAAATTGCTGTTAGCAAGTCCTCTAACCCTACTTTGGTCAGAGCATCTGCAATCAATCCCGTCAAACCTAGTACGGCAATACCTCCGAGCATTCCTGCCGGGCCACCTAGAAATGCTAGAGCTGCTGTGATTGCAGCCGCTCCTGTTAAACCTGTCGCAGCCATCGTTACTACCAGGATGATACCTGGTAAACCCAAGGCAGCTACTTTCTTGACGACTTCATCCATTTTACCAACCTTCGGTGTTGCTTTCTTTCTTTTATCAACCAGTTGCCAGCACAAAAAACCTGCTAGCGCAACAAGTTATTTATTATATCCTGACCTTGCCGTAGCAGTTTCGAGTTGTAGATGGAAAGATTAGATTATCCTGATGAATCTGTAGCGGTTTCAACCCCTAGGCTGGAGAATATAACAAAGCTGACAAAGTACCAGAAAAGCAACGAATTAAACTAACGAAACTACCTATGACAATTGGCAAACTTGAACTTATCATCAAAATTAACGAACTTCCTACCAACGTAGAGACTAACAAAGACAACTGGAAAACCTTTGAGCTTGACTGTGACGGTCGGGTAGTGTCCGTTACTGTTAAGCCAAAAATATGGAAGAAGCTTGAGGATGCTGCTGCCAACTATCCCATGTGGGTGGCTGCTATCGGTGGCAAGATGGGTGAATCAACCTCTAACGGCTTTGTGCTATCAGACCCAAATATCCAAGTCTTTGAGAAAAAACCGAAGGAACCTAAACCTGAAGCAGAGCAGTGAGAGAAGTTTGAGTAGCAATTGTGCAGAAACTTGCGAACAGAGCTGAAAGCCTTGTTTAGCAAGAATTTCAGCTAAATCAGCAAGCCAATTTGAGGTAAATGGCTTGCAGCGCTGATCTAACCCACATTCCGCACCCTTCACTGTCACACTACGAATTTTCGGAGTTTGGCTAAATTGAATTGGCGAGCGCAAGTCCAATTTCCCACTTGTGTGTATAAAAAATGACCAGTCGGGTTCACAAAATTCCGCAAAAACCGATTGTGACAGTGAAGGGTGCGGAATGTGGGATCAAGAGTGCTGAGGATCGAAATATCTATTATTCGCCAATGGACTTGTTGGCGCTGACTGTGATGGAATATTATGCTGTCTATGGGTTAGAGTTTTGAGCTATGTCAGGAAATACTGGAAACTCTCACAGCTATTGAGTCGTAGCTGTTTCAGCCGTCTGTGTTAGAAGAGCAGATGAAACGGTTTATGCTGTTATTGGATTTAAAGCGGCGATGTTTGGTAAGCTTTGACAGTGGTTTGGCGTTGAAAACGATTAATCAGGGTTTGCCTGTTGTACCGTTTTGGAGCGATCGCATTCATCAACGCTTGCGAGAGAATCTCAGTAGTTTTGGACAACAGATGAGTTGAGTGCTAATGCTTCAAGCTAGTGAAAGTGTTTCTGAGTAATGATGATCGTCTCTTGAGATGAAGGTAAGTGCTGCGATCAAAAGTTGGCACTAAATTTGGAAACCAGCTAAATCTTGCGGAATAAAGCAGAAAAGGTATTTAATCTGAGGACTTTGTGCTAATTTTGGTAAGACAGGGGTGATTTGATGAGCAACTTTAGCAAAGAGACAGACGCACGGATTAATATTGATGATCTTCTCCGCCAAGCAGGATGGAATCCGGCTGATAAATCTCAGGTAATGACTGAGGTTTCGGCTCAAATGGCAGATGGTGGGAGAGGTAGAGCCGATTATCTACTGCTTGATCAAAGGGGTCGTCCCTTGGCAGTCGTTGAAGCTAAGAAACGGGCTATTGAGCCTTATGTCGCTAAAAATCAAGCACTTCCCTACGCCCAAAAGTTGCAAGCACCGTTTATTTTTCTCAGTAATGGTGAACTAATTTATTTCTGGGACTATCAAAACGATGATGCCCGGATTGTTAATTCTTTTTTCTCACGGCGGGATTTAGAGCGATTAGTGGAAATGCGCTCAACTCGTCAACCCCTTGCTACTGTTGAAATTCCTGAATATTACACTCGACAGGGAGAAACTCGCTTCGTCCGCCCTTATCAAAAGCAAACTATGCAAGCTATGGATCATGCCGTTGAATTGGGCAAACGGCGATTTTTACTCGAATTGCCTACAGGAACAGGTAAAACAGATTTAATTTGCTTGCAACTAAAACGTCTAATTCAATCGGGATATGCTGAAAAAATCCTGTTTTTAGTAGATAGAGAACAATTAGCAAAACAGGCATTAGAAGCAATTCAAGATGTTTTAAATCAGTATGGTAGCTACTGGCTCAAACCAAGTGTAATCCGTCAAGAGCAGCAAATTACAGTTTGCCTGCTCCAAACCATGATTAGCCGTTATCAGGAGTTTACTAGCGGCTATTTTGATGTGGTTGTAGCTGATGAATGTCATCGTTCAATTTATGGGGTTTGGCAAACGGCACTTACTCATTTTGATGCCTTCCATATTGGATTAACTGCCACACCAGCAGCCTATATTGAACGTAATACTTTTGATTTTTACAACTGCCGCAATGAGCAGCCAGATTTTACTTACTCTATTCAAACAGCATTTGAACAAAAGTATCTTGTTCCCTATCGGTTCGCTACTGGCATCACTGAAATTATTGCCGAAGGCGCTGAAGTTGATGATGTTTATTATGACCCAGCCGCCTTTGAACGCAAATGGACGAATGAGGCGAGTAACCGCCTAATGATGGATGAATTTGATAGACTGGCTTGGGAGAATTACCAAGAATTAGCACCAGGACAAAAGATTGGACCTGGTAAATCAATAGTATTTGCTTTGACAAAAAATCATGCAGCACGGTTAACCAGATATCTGAACGAGTTACATCCAGAATGTAAGGGGCGTTACGCTGAAGTAATTACCAGTGATGTTGCTAATGCTGATGACTTAATTCGCCAGTTCAAATATGAGGATTATCCACAAGTTGCGGTCAGTGTTGATATGCTAAATACTGGCTTTGACTGTCGAGAAGTTTTGCATTTAGTGATGTGTCGCACTGTGCGAAGTCCGATTCTTTATCAGCAGATTCGTGGACGGGGGACAAGAACTGCGCCACATATTGATAAACAGAAATTTGTGATTTATGATTTTTTCGGAAATCACGAATATTTTAATGATAGTGATACTGATATTTATGCTGAAACTGGTAGAGGTCACGTATCAAATAAAAGCAAACCCCAACAATCCCGTTCGCGTTCAGAATTAATTGAATTAGGACTAAGGGATAGATGGCAGCAATATGTCAGTTATGTAGAAGTAGGTACAGAAGGGGAACGGGTTGATAAGCGGGATTATCTCACTAACTGGGAGCAAACTATTCAATCTGCTGTAACTAATGATCCAACACTCCAGAAAATACGGGATGGAGAATTGTTGACAGAAACAGAAGAAACGGAACTCGTGCGGCGTTTGAATACACCCCGATATTACTTTAATGAAGAAAACTTGCGGCGAGCTTACCGCAATTATAATGGCAGTTTGATTGATTTTATTCGGGCTGCATTGGGAATATTAAAGCTGAAAAGCCAGGAAGAATTACTAGAAGAAAACTTTAGAGCTTGGTTAGTTTCTCACTCTTTCGCACCTGCCCAAGCTCAGTATCTCTCATTATTAAAAAATCGGGGTATTGCCAAAGGACAGATAACCATAGATGATCTATTCTTGCCACCCCTTTCAGTTCTCAATGCTGCTGGTTTAGGTATAGAACTGTTTGGTGAGCAGGGATTACGGGATGTTTTTGATGAATTAAACCGTTCTGTGTTCGCGGTGGATGCTACAGGTACAGAGGGCTAAAAACAACATGGATCAAGAAATTCGTTGCAAACTCAAACATATTACTGATACTTTATGGGCTGGTGGGGTAACAAATCCTGTCACCTACATTGAGCAGATTTCTTATCTGATATACCTGAAGTTGTTGGATGAAGAAGAAGCAAATCGGGAATTACGCGCCCGTCTTACAGGTAGTAATAGTAATAATGCTAAATTACTATTTCCTCAGCAAGCAGAACGTTATCGCTGGTCGAAATGGCGTTTCAAAAGTGGTACTGAACTGCGGGATTTTCTGCGGGATGAAGTTTTCCCCTATATGGCAAATTCTTTGGTGAAAGATGAGCCAAAAGTGGCAGAATATTTCCGCGATGCGGTTTTAGAAATTAATGATCCCAATGTTCTCAAGTTGGTAGTTGATGAACTCGATACTTTAGAATTATTGAAAATGGGTCAGGATGTCAAAGGTGATATTTTTGAGTATTTATTAACCCATTTAGGTCAATCTGCGCTTAATGGTCAATTCCGTACTCCCCGACAAATACGGGCGTTTATGGTGGAAATGGTTGATCCTGATTTGGGGGATACTATTTGCGATTTGGCTTGTGGAACGGCAGGATTTTTAATTGATAGTATTGAATATATATTAGCTAAATATAGTGAAAATCCGATAGAAGTACCGATTTATGGTGAAGATTGGCTAGAAAAAAAAGGATTAAGTTTAGCAGAAGCAAAACAACAAATTCCCAATCTTCAAACTTATCGCAAGGGAAATGGGGATAGATTACCTGACTGGAAACTTTTGGAAGAGTCAATTTATGGCTTTGATGTTTCCCGGCAAATGATGCGAATTTCGATGATGAATTTGGTACTGCATGGAATTCGCAACGCCAAATTAAAAGTAGCAAATGTTTTGTCAGATATGGGAGGACTGACAGAAGATGATTTGCGTCGTCGCTATAAAGTAATGTTTGATAATCCTCCTTTTGCGGGAACGTTACCGAAAGATTCTATTCGTGGGGATTTACCGACAAATTCCAAAAAAAGTGAATTGCTGTTTTTAGCTGCAATCATGAAATCTTTGGTAGCGGGTGGAATGTGTGCGGTGGTTGTGCCAGAAGGGTTACTGTTTGGTTCTACGGGCGCTCATGTGGATTTGCGGAAAAAATTGGTGACAGAATACGATGTATTAGCGGTAGTTTCTTTACCTGCGGGGGTGTTTAAGCCATATACGGGGGTGAAAACGGCGGTGTTGGTAATTCGCAATCCTTTGGAGTCTGCGGTACGTCAGGTGAATCAAGTTTGGTTCTATGAAGTAAAAAATGATGGTTACGATCCTGATAAGATTTCTGGGGGTGGTAGGCCAGAAACGCCAGAACTTAATGATATTCCTAATTTATTAAAGCAGTGGAAGGTTTATCGGGAATCGGGTTTTATGCAGCCTCCAGGTTTTGAAAAAGGGGAGTTGTTAAAGTCTGGAAGTGATGAACCCCAATGTTGGTGGGCATCTTTGGAGACTATTGCTGAAAATGATTATAATTTAGCGGCTGGGCGTTATAAGCCACGGGTAACTGAGGTTGTTTCTGATGATGATCCGGTTGATTTGATTCGAGAAGTGTTGGAAATTGAAAAAGGTATTGCATCCAGTTTAGAAAAGCTGCTTCGTGATGTGGAGGCAGTTTCATGAAGTGGCCTATTGTACCCATATCCGATTTTTGTAAAACAGGAAGCGGTGGAACTCCATTAAGATCCAAATCTGATAGATATTATGGAGGTCACATTCCTTGGATAAAATCAGGGGAATTAAAAAAAGACGTAATTACTGAGACAGAGGAATATATCACTGATGCAGCTTTAGTTGAAAGTAGTGCCAAACTTATTCCATCTGGAGCAATTTTAGTTGCTATGTACGGAGCAACTGTTGGTCAAACCTCAATTTTAGGTGTTGAAGCTACAACTAATCAGGCTATATGCCATATTTTACCTAATCCACAAATAGCTATTCCTCAATTTTTATGGTATGTGTTACGTTCTAAATTATCAGAACTTTTATCTCGAAGATTTGGGGGCGCACAACCAAACATTAGTCAACAAATTATTAAAAGTACACAAATTTCTCTTCCTCCACTGTCTGAACAACGCCGAATAGTCGAGATTCTAGATCAAGCTGATGCACTGCGAAGAATGCGGGTTGAGGCTGATGCAAAAGCAGAGCGAATTTTGTCTGCGCTATTCATCAAAATGTTTGGTGATCCGGCAACTTGGACAGATGCTAATACTAAACCTCTAGGAAGTTTAGTAAATATTCAGAGTGGGGGAACACCCTCGAAAAAAAATCCAGATTATTGGGATGGTGATATTCCTTGGGTATCTGCCAAAGATATGAAACAAGATATTATTTTTGATTCTATTGATCATATCTCTCAAAAAGCGATAGAAGAAACGAATATAAAATATGTAGAACCTGGTGCAATCTTAATTGTAGTTAGAGGTATGATTCTGGCGCATACTATTCCTATTGCATTAGCAGCTACTAGATTAACAATTAATCAAGATATGAAAGCACTTTATCCTAGTTGTAATGATATTGATTCAACATATCTACACGCTGCCTTAAAAGCATCTAGCCGTAAAATATTATCCCAAGTGGGTACAGCAGGACATGGCACAAGAAAATTTGATACCGATGAATTACTAAATCTGCCAATTTTAATTTCCTCTCCGGAACAGTTGAAGAAATTCCAGATAGCAGTTACAAAGTGTAGAGCAAGTTTAGCTGGTATTAGTAGAACAAAAGAAAAACTAGAAACATTATTAAATGTTCTTCTCCAACGTGCTTTTTCTGGTGAACTTACAGCCAAATGGCGAGAAGCGCATATAAAAGAACTGCTTGCAGAAATGGAAGAACAAGCAAAAATCCTCTCAGCTAAGACCAGCTAGAAATATTAACAATTTATACTATGATACAAACTATGACTAACAATGCCCTAACTGCTATCCGACTAGGTAATTTCAAAGCTTTTGCTGAACTCCAGCGCGTTCCGATCCGACCGTTGACTCTTATTTACGGTCCCAACAGTGCCGGCAAATCCAGTATTATTCACAGTCTTTTGCTGGCAAGTCACGGCATTGAAACCGGAGAGTTAGATGTTTACCGCACTAATATAGGCGGTGAGGCGGTTGATTTAGGTGGCTTTGGGCAATATGTTTATAAACATGATCGACGACAGTGTGTAGAGTGGGCAGTAGAATTAGACAGAAAACACCTACAAGTGAGCGAGCCACTTTCCCATATCCTAAAGTCAGTGCATCTGTTGACAGTCGGAATTACTATCGGGACAGGATTCACCAGTGATCAGCTAACTCTTTTTGGGGATTTTGATCGGGAGATAGACAAAAATCAACAGGTGCGGGTGGAATCTTTTTCACTTGAGGCAGATGGGCAAAAAGTGCTTATTATGAGTCTGCGCCAAGATGGTATATTGAGACTCGATAGTCTTGACTACACACACCCCCTAATTAAACACTTTTTTGATGCAATTCCACTCACAATCTCCCCTGAGTCTGAGCCTCTAATTAAACAGGTAATATATGATTTAGTTCCCAATATTACAGCTAAAGTTTCTTGCCTACTTCCAGAAGGCATATTAGTTAATGGGAAGCCAGTAGAAATTGTCTCAGATTACTCGTCTTTACTGAGCGAGCAGCCTCTTGCCGAGCAGATACGTTTTTCGCTACCTCACCTCTTGCAAGATTTGATTAGAGGAATAAAAGAGGGCGTAGAACGCGAAATGATACGTTTACGATATTTGGGACCATTTCGGTCTTATCCACCGCGTCACTTTGCTTCTAATCGGCAACAGGATGCAAACTGGAACGCAGGTGGTGGGCGTGCCTGGGATATTCTTCTCTCCAACCCTCTGATACTCCAGAAAGTTAACGATTGGTTAGGGGATAACAAGATGAAAACCCATTATCAATTTGCAGTGCGAAATTTATTGCCTAGCTCTCAAATTGCTGGTAATTTGTCACGATTTTTAGAAAAAGGTTATCACGACCTAACAGCCAAATTAATGCTTTATGTGTCTGGATTTGGCAATAATATTCAGCAAGAACTAGAGCGGCTAACTACTGAATTGGAGAGTGAATGGGGAGATATTGGTACAGGGTCTTATAATGTAGATAATCTAATTGTTGAAATTCGTGAACTTGTTTCAACGCTTACCGATGTTGACGAAGATTCTGAGAAATGGAGTGAAGAAATTACAGAAAGCAGCACCGAGAAGTTTCCTGATTTGGTGCTTTTAGACACCCGGATACAAATACCAGTTAGTCACCGCGATGTAGGAATTGGCATTAGTCAGATAATTCCTATTCTCGTTTATTGTTATAGCTTTTCTAATGCTTTAATAGCCATAGAACAGCCTGAAATTCACCTACATCCAAAGCTTCAAGCTGAACTTGGAGATGTCTTGATTGAGTCAGCTTTGGGAGCAAACAAAAATACATTAATTGTGGAAACCCATAGTGAAAATTTGCTTCTTCGCATTATGCGGAGGATGCGGGAAACTTTTAATGAAGAACTACCCCAAGGAATTCCACCAATAACACCTGAAGATATTTCTGTACTTTATATAGAGCCTCTTAGAAAACAGAGTATAGTGCGAGAAATACCCTTAAATGAATGTGGTGAACTTCTGGAGCTATGGCCAGACGGTTTTTTTGAAGAGAGATTAAAGGAGATATTTCCCTAACTATGCTTTCTGAATACTCGCTAGGTTCATGTATTTTTGACATTGATTGTTATGTTGGCGATGATAAAGAGCGCCGCCAGTTATGCTATTCAAAATTGAAAGAACTCAAAGAAATCATTTTAGAAGAAGAAGCCCTAGTTCGTGATTTAAGAGATGGGGCATGGAGTAAGTACATTCTCAATCTTCACAAACAGAAACATCTAAATATACATCAAAATACCAAATATATAATAGAAAGGCTTAGATTGCGAAAAATTCAAGCAGCTCAAGCTACAAAATTACCATCTAGTCATGATGAGTGGTGTCAAGAAGCTATTGATTCTCATAGAAATGAGCCTTTAAATGCTATTCTAACTTCTCAGAAAACAGCAATAAATTTTCCTAATGTAGCAGAAGTTTGTTCTATTGAAGAACTAACTATTGCAAGATGGTTGCAAACCCATAGTTGTTCTGTTCGTCTCAAAAGAAATATTCAAGAATATCTAAAGTATTTGGAAGTGGTTCTAAATCAAGCTAGAATGATTAAATTTATTGACCCATATTTCGATCCAGATCCAGTAACAGGAAAAAGTTACAGAGATTTTCATCATCTTATCAACGCAGCAAGAAAAGACATAAAAGCAGCTAAAAAAAATATTGAAATTCACTTAGTTAAGAAATTTTCAGAAGCAGATGCAAAACAACAATTTCAAACTCTTTCTCCTGCTTTAAAGAACGCACATCTAACTGCTCAAGTTTTTTTCTGGGATGATTTTCATGATCGTTATCTGATTACAGATATCATTGGTATTAGCCTTAATAATGGTTTTAACACAGACAATACACTGACTACATGGACAAAATTAAGCAAGTCAGATCGGAATAATATAAATGACGAGTTTAAACCAGACTCTTCGCGTAAAAAATCTTTAGTAGGTAATCACCTATTGTGTTATGAGCTCAGTTTGCCGTTAAGCTAGTTTTTGATATACAGCTAATTCTGCAAATTTTGCCCGACAGCGATCGCATCTCCCATGCTCCCACAGTGCAGGTATCTTGAATCGTGCTTCACACTGGGGACACTTAGCTAAAAGCTTAAGCTGATGGCGATCGCACTTCCAAACAGACTTAAACTGCCACTCAATCCGATGACAAGGCGACTGGGCATAACAAGCACCACATACCCGAATCGGTTCGCACTTCATTCCCTCCCCCATTGGCGGCAGCATTTCCCATAACCCCTCAACCTCAACCCCTACCTCCTCCGCCAAAGCCTCAAATTCCTGCTGAGTAGGATAAGGATTGAAATGAAAGCGTTCCCAACGTACCACTACAGCCCCAATTTTCGCTATCTGACCTAAACTACTAGGCGTTAAGTGGTTGCATTTCCTAAACCGCCCTAAAAAATGACTTAAACTTTCTCCTGGCAAAGGCGCGATCGCAAATAGCCAAAGCTGAATTTCACTATAAGTCATGCGTACTCCCTAGCCATTCTCTACAAAATAATCTTTTCAACCTTCTTAAACCCTCTGGATAAAGACTTAATTGCCGTCTCCCTTAAAATCTCATCCAAGCAGCAAATCTGGGGGTAACAACCAGGCCCAAGCCCAGAGTACGCGGGACGTGATGGGACAAGATCAACTGCGAGAATTGGCGATCGTCCTGGTAGCACGGATACGCAAAAACGCTTCTATCGACTGGAATCTCAAAGAAAGCGTCCGAGCGAGAATGAAGGTGATGGTTAAACGTCTATTGAGACAATATGGCTATCCGCCCGATATACAAGCTCTTGCGATCGAGTTGATGTTAGAGCAGGCAAAGGTTTTCACCGAGTTTGAAGTAGAGACAAATCGTTCCTAATATTACGCAGGACAACCGAAACTCCAGTAGCGAAGCTGTAACATAGAGATAAGGATGGTATAGGTTGCGAAGGGTAAAGGAAACCCGCCATTTAGAGTACAGTGAGGATAGACGGGAAAGCTGTTATATTCTGATGAAGCTGTAGCTAGTTTTAAGCCCGGGGTCAAGATATGTACCTATCCTGATGTAGTGGGGGGAGTTCTATGGGTCTAGATGGGGATACTCCAATTTCTGATGGAGCGGTAGCGCTTTCAAGTTATAGATGGGAAAATTTTTAATTACCTCTCTCGAACATATTTAGCGCTGATTAAAATTTTGGAAACGGCATTACTGTGCTCTCCTGCGGTCGTCTCCTAATTTTTGCTGCCTTTCTCTAAACCAAAATTACTGTCACAATAATAAAAAGGAATACTACTGAGAGACAAAGGACATGACGCCAGAGGAAGCAGTGCGACGAATTGAGCGAGCGATTGATGAAAAATGGACAAAATTGGATTTGTCGGATTTAGGGTTGGAAGAAGTGCCACCAGGAATTGGCAAGTGCACGCATCTAGAATGGCTTAACTTCTGTGCAAATCAGATTAGCGAAATCCCAGAGGCAATTGGGCAACTGTCTAATCTGATAGGGCTTAACCTCCTGAACAATCAGATTACCTCTGTTCCAAAAGCTCTCGGACAACTGTCCAATCTGGAAGAGCTTAAACTCAGTAGAAATCAGATGACTTCTATTCCAGAAGTTATTGGGCAACTGTCCAATCTGACAATGCTTAGCCTCACTGGCAATCAGATTACTTTCATCCCAAAAGCGCTTGGGCAACTCTCCAATCTGATAGAGCTTAAACTCAATTTAAATCAGATTACTTCCATTCCAGAGGCGCTCGGACAACTGTCCAATCTGACAAAGCTTAACCTCGGGAACAATCAGATTACCTCCATCCCAAAAACGCTCACGCAACTGTCCAATCTGAAAGAGCTTAACCTCAGTTACAATCAAATTACCTCCATCCCAGAAGAGCTCAAACAACTGTCGAATCTGACAGAGCTTTGGGTCAGTGGAAATCAGATTACCTCCATCCCAGAAGCGCTCAGACAACTGCCGAAGCTGAAAATATATGAATAGGCTGACGAAGCTGTAACAGTTTCCAGCTCTAAATGGGGAAATTTGATATCCTGACGGAGCTGTCCCACTTCCAAGCCTTGGCTTCAAAAATACTAATATTCTGAAGCCTTTATAGCGGCTGCCCGAGTAACCCTTACGCACCAGACCTCAGCATCGAACTCGGTCTGGTAGGGTGTGTGAAGCACAAGTACAACCTTGTACCAATGCACGGTATTAGATATCGCGATGCACTCTCCAACTACTGGCACACGCCCAAATTGAAGTTTTTTTGCGTTTTCTTTTTCATATTCGCCGGGTCGCGGACGTGTAAAAACACTCTCATTAGGAATAATGACTCCTTTAGTAACATGATTTCAAACCCTATCAGGGATTGAAACCAAGCAGGAATGTCCAGCTCTCGTTTTGGCATGAATTTACGCGCAAACAACCTAAACTCGTATCAGAGATGGAAACTCCTTCGTTACTTACTGCGTTACTGCAAACCGCCACCAAAAACCTAAAGCCCTATCAGAGATTGAAACTTGACTGACTTTGATTTGGTTTGATTCCTGCTTTTTGACCAAAAAGAGCGGCTGGTATTCTGTTCGCTGGTGGCAAGTACGATCACACTTGGCGAGAATTGCCAAAACCAAAATCCCTCAATTACTCGAAAGTTGGGGGATTTGTCTTGGCTCAAAACATCCCATCAAGCATTTCAGTAACGTCTCCTTGGTCACGACCCCGATTGTCATCGTAAATCATCAAGGTGTCTAGCTTCCTGTGCCTGCTATGTTTCTGAACCTTCCGCGTATCCCCGTCTGTTGCGTCCAGCGTTGCGACCGGGGTCAGACTCAAGAGGAATAGGAAGTGGCGCAAGAATCGATCGCCTGCACCTACCTCACACAGATTAAACACGTTTGAGAAGAGTAAACGGGCGATCATCCGCTAAAATCCATAATCGGGAATGTTTGTCTGATAGCTGGTGGCTACTGAATAGGGGTAAAATGAGCAACCGAACAGAAAGTTACGCTAAGAAATTGATTGTGCCGTTTTGAATATTGCGATCGCCTCTTATAAACCTGTACCAATTGATCTGTCTGAAATTTAAAAGCCTCAAAGCCTTACTGTGCCGTCAACAAAAGCTGTACCAAACAAACTATGCTCTAATTGGTACAGTTTAAATTTCAACTCTTCAAGTTTTTGAGAGACAAAAAGAGTGATTCCCAGAATGCTTATCCAGTAAAACTTTCAGCCTTAGCGTAAGTTTCTGTACGACTGCTCATTTACCCCCGAATATGAGTGATTACCCCCCAAGGGTTACAGGAAATGTTACCGTTTTCTGGTGTAGGGATGAAGTTAGAGCCGATTCGGTTGTGTAGGGCTTGTTATGCCCAGTCCCTTGTCACCGGATAGAGTGGCAGTTTAAGACAGCAACGGAATGCGATCGGCATGGGTTGAGGTTGCTCTCTGAGTGTTTTAACTGTGGGGCGAGGTCTGAGATTCTGGCTTTGTGGGTGGATGGGTGATGTCAGAGGTGTTTTATGAGTTTTGCAGAGGCGAATAAATACCAAAAGAAACTATTGATATAAAATTTGAAAATATTTTTACTTTCATAATAAAATTATGCCCCACGATAATAACGTATAAGAGGCGGATAATTCTCATCTTTGGGAGTCATAAACCTAGTGATAATATTTATCTCAGGAGAACTAGGTGGAAAATATTCTTTATCAATGATAATAAACTGCGTTGTAGCAAGTGAATTTTCAGCAAGATTATATAAATAATTATAAAAAGATGTAAAAATATTTTGATTAACATCTTCTCCTATATTTTTCATGGGAGTATCTATAATTAAAAAATTTGGTAGGGGCAAATTATTTTCTGAAGCTGTTTTGTGTAATGCTAATGCGTAACAAACATTAAATAAAGACTTTTTACCGCCACTCCCAGCATTCTTAAAACTCCACTTAAGAGCTTCGTCACCAGCAGGTAAAATATATGGAATCCATGTTTTTCGGTTAATCTTAACTTCATAATTATCTTCTACCCCTGGTATACCTACTGCTAGTAAAGCTTCTAAAAAGTTATTTTCTAAACAAGCTATATTTTGATCGGCATTGTTCAAATTACTCTGCTCTTCTTGTATTTGTTGTTGTAGTTGCTTTTCTTCAACTCTCAATTGAGCAATTGCTCTCTCTGTTTCATTAATAGTTTCTGTTATTCCTGTGATTTTTTCTAAACCACGTAATCTTTCTTCACAAGTGGCAATGAGTCTTTCTATTTCTCTAAAATGAGCTAGAAAAGCAGAATCATAGTGATTAAGCTCCTCTGTAAGTTGTGCATCTAAACGATTTTTTTCTTGCTCGATATACCTAACGATCTCTTTTTGCTGCTCAGCGCTTTTTATGTGTCTATTTATAGATCCCTCAAGTTCATTTATTCGAGAAATTAGATCCCGTCTAACAATCTCAGACTGATTTATCGATTGGTTATCTACTGGATCTGGGTGCTTACCACACAGGTAACATAAGTTGTTAGAAGAGTCTGGATCATTGGTTGGTGTTCTACAAGCAGGGCAGAATTCAAAAAATATTCCATGTAAAATTGATGAAGCAGATTCAGTTTGGGCTAATTTAAACTTTGCGGAAACTAGCTCGGCTTTCAAAGATGTTTCCTCTTCAATCCTCTCTCTTAAATCAACTAATACTTGTTTGTCATTATCCAGTTGTTCATTAAGCTGACGAAGCTGTTCTCTTAGCCGATCAGCGAAATGAGTTTCTATTCTATACTGCTCTCGAACTCTTGCTTGTTCTGAACGAGCTAAATCTAATTCTCCTCTCACACTGTCTATTTCTTTTGTAACTTCTGTTTCAGAATTATAATTAAGTTTTTTAAGAAATTCTTTGATCTGTATAATAGCTTCACTCTTTCCTGATAATTGTTTCTGAATTTCTGCCAATTTTGTCTCTAGATTATTGAGTATTTCATTATAGTAGCCCATCACAAAACGCATAACATCACAGCTTTTTAGTTTACGAAAGCTATCTTCCATTCTATAAAAAGAAGAGTCCAAATTATCTTGATCAAGATAGCAATACCACATTATATCTCTGAAGCTTAACCGTACTAAAGGAGATTGGCTCTCTGTTTTACTTTTACGGACTTTGAGTGGATTTAAACCAAGAAAATAGAATATTAAGTCACTGAAGTTATAAATGTTATTACCCCAAATAGCTTGTTCAGTAGGTTGGAGCGGAGCTAAGACACTAGCATTAACATTATTGTTATCTTTCCAAGTCACCTGAATTTGATTGGATTTCTTTGCTTCTCGTTCAAACAGTACATCATATTCATTAATACTAGCAGCAAGTCCTACGGAAACTAATTCACTAGCAATTGCAGGAGTAGTTTCAAGACTACCCCCTAAACAGAAATCAATCAGTCGGACTATGGAAGATTTACCTGCTGATATTTGTCCGTGAAAAAATGATATTTGATGTGAAAAAAAAATCACTTCCTTTGAAAGTTTACATTGGAGTGTTAGTGTTAAAAGTCTAATTTTCATAAAGTTCTATTTCCTGTTTACCCGAAAGGTTTGTGTTTCTGGAAAGTTTTCATACATAAAGGTTATCAAATTTCTTGAACTTAAGTTAAAATTTTGTTTTAAAATGGAGGCTCTTTTTTCTATGATATAATATGATTCTTTTTTAGATAAGCTATTAGCAACTTCAATACCTTTTCTGCTTAATGTAACTTTAATTATATTTTTTTCAAATTCAAGACTTACTAAGTCTTTCGCTACTAAAAGACTAATGAAACGTCGATATTCTACACTCCAAGGTTTGTAACTGTAGTACGCTGTATTTGCTTCTATGCTCTGACGTTCATAGTCCTTAATATCCGCTTTATTCGATGATGTCCCACGAGCGGGTAAAGCTCTCTCTAAATAGACAGGATAACGAAGAAAAAAGTCTAATTCTGCTAATTTGTCTAATCCATCAATTGCTATATTTTGTTTTTGTCCGGCAAAAGTTTTTAGTAAAATCAATATCCTTCCCAAATGCAACTCGTCATTAGTCTCAATATTAGCAACAATTAAAAACAGGGTCATTTACTTTTCTCCTCATTAATGTCAAATTCTTCGCTATTAATGTCAAATTCTTCACTCCACCATATTTTACACTCTTCAGTCAAAATTCCGGCCATTCCTAATAAATGCTCATACCTTAAACCAAATAATGAACAACCCTCTTTATTCTTATACACTAAATCCAGGCATTCTCTCACTTTATTTAACATTTTGTTACCAAATAACTCATTATTTATTCGTGTCAAATCATGGGCTTCTTGGCATTGATTACGAACAATGATTCTTATATGCTCATATTGCTCTTTGGTTTTGCGTTCTCCTTTTTTATAAAGCCAAGTCACCAACTGGTTTTCCATTGAACTTTTAAGATCTTTAATATTATCTATATTATTTGCTGATATTCCCCCAGCAGCCATTTTTAATTCTAATTTTTTCATTCCTTTTGGCATTTTTGAAAGTGGTATCGAATTGCCTGTAGAAAGGAGGAATTGGTCATTTTCAACTTCTCTAAGTAAGGCTAAAATAATTTCTTTTGTAATTTGCTTACCCTTAATAATTAACTTTGTTCGTTCTTCATTAGGATTAGCCAAAATGCTATAATAACCTTCTTTAGGCGAGTCGCATACAAGTGAAGCAGCATTTAAACATTTATCAATCAATGATTTTGTGATGCGATTAACTTGATCAATTCTTAAATCTTTAATGTTTGAGAATTGAGTTAATTTCCTCAATAGGGTGGCTTCTATATCATCTAGTCCTGGCGATTGGATCAGGGTTACTTTCTTTAAAAAGTTTATTAATGTTGAAGAATCGTATTCATTAGTTAAAATTTTATTTTCCTTTAAAAGATTATAAATTTTATCAATAAAAGAATTCAAGGCTGTAGGAATGTTTTTAAAATCTGTAGTTGCTCCCGCTAATTCTAGGATATAGTATAAATTGGCTCCATTTTTCTTGTCATGCCAGAATCCACAATTGGCTGCTAAAACATACCTTGAAAAGCTATTGCCAAACATACAATCATGCTCATAGAATCTTTTGATTGATTTTTGGATATCCTCATCATTAGCTTTGAATGGTTCTTTGCCATTAGCTCTCGTCTTAACTTGAATCCCTACAAAAGTTTTATCTTGTTTTTTTACTAAAATATCCTCGTGGTGTTCACAATATATTGAACAAATTTCAGAATCTTCAAGTAATGATAGAGACTGTATCGCAGCATACACAGCCTGATAACGAAAGCGTTTTTGTGTTTCATCTCCTGGGTCATTACTTAGTACATTTTCTGGTGTAACTTGTTGATTCATAAGTCGAGTTAAAACAATTTAATTTTGCTAGTAGAATTATAGATTTATGCGAACACATTGCTTTTAAAGCTTAATGTAATTAAATAATTACCTCCTACTCACCTAACTTTTAAGGTAAATGCTGATAAATGTGAGCTAATTATACAGAAATCATAGACTAACCCGCTTTCAGTAAAGCAATCGCCTTGTCCAAATCAAACTCTAGCAGTTCAAGTGATCGCACTCTACCCCTTCACCTTCTCACGCAACCGCCCATAAATCACATCTAACCAAATCGGTACTACAAACTTACCCTCAGCTCTAGCTGCTACTTGCTCCACATCGAACTCTACCAGCTTAGAATCTCCTGCCGGCGACTCCTTGACAAAAATTAACCGGTTTGGCTCCCGATCGCTCAAAGCCCCGGATACTTCTTCTGAAGATTTTTTAGAACTTCTCTCGCAACCTCAAACGTAAAACCTACTGACAGCCAATACTCTATCGTCGCCAATGCCACAAAATCTAGGGCTTGAGCGCAGGCAAAAACAAGCCCTCATCAATGGATTATTGACACCAGCCTGTAAAAATACTCAAAACATAGAGTCAAGCATTTCGGTAACGGCTTGTTGGTCGTGGCCCCGGTTTTTTCGTCTCAAAGCATTACCCCACAGCAGCCGAAGCAAAGCATAATCGTGCTTACCAAACAAATTTGTGCGATCGCGTTGTATGACGGTCAGCCGAGGAACGGACTAATTTTCTTCAGTCCCGTCTTGAACCAAGCGACGGATGCTCTGTGTATTCTACGCCCGCCATCCAGAGCTGGACTACCACGTTAAGAAATCCCCGAGCGATGCAGTAATGCAGTATTTGCGGCAAACTTTGTGGTATCGGGTCGAGTTTACCAAGATGAAGATAGAACGGCACGGCCAAGCCAAAATACTCACGCAACAGGAAATCGAGCTTTTGTTCAACAAAGGTTTGCAAACCGCTCGTGATCGCACGCTCTTCGGCGTCTGTCTCTATACCGCTTGTCGGATTGCCGAAGCTTGTTCCCTGATGGTCAAGGATATCTACACAAACTCTGGCACCGTCCGTTCTACAATTAACTTCCGCAAAGCCAACACCAAAGGAAAACTTCAAACCAGAACGATTCCGGTCATTGAAGACTTGCGAAGTCTCCTAATATCTTGGCGTTCTCACGCCGGCCAGACTTATTTATTCCCCGGCCGCCACCCGTCCCATCATTGGAAGCATCTGCACACCAACTCAGCGGATCAGATTTTGAGAGAAGCGTTCGAGCGAACCGGCATCGAGGGAGCCTCCACCCACAGCTTCCGTCGCACCGCCCTGACTCAGATGAGCAACGCCGGAATTCCGCTGCGGATTATTCAAGAAATCAGCGGCCACAGTAACCTCGAACAGTTGCAGCACTACTTAGAGGTGAAGCCGGATCAAGTCAAAGGAGCGATCGCCTCTTTATCGATGCTTTCCTACACGGGGAAACCTACATTTTCCCCTGTAGAGGATGAATTGTCTGCTGTGCCGTTACCAAGAGAGCAACTGTCACAACTGTCACAACCCGAAGCAGACTCGCTTGCCTGAAGAAATTCCTGATTGGTGACGATCGCTTGAACCTGCGCCTGAAGCTCTCAATCCTGAGCTGGTTACAATTGTTCGTCATTCAGACGATCTCGCGTAAAATAAGAGCTTGTACGAGGTGGTGCTGTTTGTTGCCGAAGACTAGAGAATCAATCAAGGACGTAGGAATTTAACGCGAAGATGCCAGCCTTCTACACCGAACTCGAAAAACGCCTTTGGGAAGCAGCAGACGAACTCAGAGCAAACTCTAAACTCAAGCCTTCGGAATATTCCGTACCCGTTCTCGGGTTGGTTTTTCTGCTGTACGCTGACTATAAGTTTGGCTTGGTTTCACAGCAAATTGCAGCGGGAAGTAGCAGGCGGCGCACGGTGGGTAAGACGGATTACCAGGCTCTCTTGGGCACTTTATTTGCCGGAAACTGCCCTTACCTTGATTATTTGATCGATCGCCCGGAAGCTACAGCTTGGAAAAACCGATTTTGCGGGAGCTGTTGAAAATCTTAAATCGGATTCCCCGAAAGAATATTACTGAGGATGCCTTTGGGGAAATTTATCAGTACCCGATCGAATCAAGTCGTTTAGTATAGCTTTGCCTCCTCCAGAAATTAGCAATAAATTTGAGATGATAACAGGTTCGTTGAGCAGAAAGATTGTTTTATTAAATCAAAAAAATACCAACCTTCGCCAAACCTCATATAATATAGATAGATTCCACGGACACACTCTACCAATTACCAACCCTCACTTGCATTAGAGTTATGGTTCAAACTAAACCGATTTCCAAAACCATCACCAGTTTGCTTAACCTGCGAGAAAGATTTAATCTTACTCCAACAAGCAACGCTCAATTTTCTCCAGAATTTACCCAAGACTTACCCGAACTCACAGACTCGGAAACAGCCACATTAGACCAAATCAGAAACCGATTTTTGCGCCATAGAGAACGCGGTTCCTTAGCCGAAGGAACCATCAATCACTTAGTCATTTCTCCCTTATTAACCTTAGCCAGCTTATACGACGAACCCTTCTTTGTCACCACAGAACCCGAAGTCGAACTCTTCCTAGAAGACAGAGACGAAATACTCAGAGGACGCATCGACACCCTAATTATTCAACAGCAACTCTGGGTATTAGTTGTAGAATCTAAATCAACTATAGCCTTTTCTGTTGCTCTACCCCAAGCCCTCACCTACTTGATGGCAAACCCCAACCCAGAACGCCCCGTTTATGGATTAATCACCAACGGTGACGAATTCCAATTTATTAAACTTTTAATCCAACCTAACCCGAACTACGATTTATCTAATATTTTCTCCCTGCTACTCCCCCATCGCAATCAACTTTATGACATTATGCGAATCCTCAAACAAATTAGACAAATAATGGTTCAAACCACTGTTGAATAATATTAAACTCAGTAGAGTAGATTTGATTTTTCATGAGTCAATCCAAAATCTCAAATCTCAAATCTCAAACTCTTTCGCTACAACAGCACCGTCCTCCTTTAAGCTTGAACGCGAGCGGCAATTATTAACTTTATCAACTAGCGCCATCGGATTATTAGTTACATTGTTAAGAGTAGCGACCTGCAATAAAAACTTCGTTGTATCGAACAGACGGCAGCGATGGGGCACATTGTAGAAAATTCACCGCTCGCCCCGATGCGGAACCAGCGATCGAGTGACCTGCGATCGCTTTCTCCCCCAAGGCAGAAGCCCTAACCCCTGGATTTGTTAGAATCGTCGGTCATGTGGAGCGGGTGCATCTACGAAAACCGGCTCAAAGGAGAATTGACAGACAATGTGGCTAAAATTTGGTGTTGCTCCCGACGGTAACTTGGCGAGCATTGATGAGGTTGTGCGCGGAAAAACTAACCTCGTTTGTCTCTACTGCGGTGGCGGATTGACAGCAAAAAAGGGTTCGGTGAAAGAACATCACTTCGCACACACAGAGGACACTTGCAAGCCCGTGTCACAGCGGATTAAAACTAAAGCTTTCCCATCGCTGCCCCTCTACGACAGCTTCAACATACAACTTAAGGGTGATGAACTAGAACAGTTGAAGGTGCTGTGGAAAGAGTACGGGGCCCAAAATTACGGCATTCCCAAAGACTTGATAAACTTTCGGTGGGAACTCAAAGGATTGCTAGAGTCGGAGGGCGATCGCTCTTATCAGTTTACCGACTTGGGTAAAATCCCCGTCGGCGCGCTTCCCCTGGCGTTGTTCAACAAAGTCCAAGAACCGCTGCTGCTGTCGGAGTTAATGAAGTTGGAAGGCTCTGTAGAGATTGCGGAAGCTGCGGGTTTATCTTGTTTGGAAGAACGGCGGGCTGATTTGCTGATTTATCGAGCGCAGCTTCGTCGGATTCTGGTGAACTCGCTCTACTTTCTGGAGGTAAAAGCGGACGGCCACTGCTTCTATAAGATTGGGGTGACAACTCGATCGATCGAGGAACGCATCGCCGAGGTGCAGCGGGATGTGAGGGCGCATTATTCGGATGTGGTTGTCAATTTGCTAGGACTTTGGGAACACCGGGGGAATGTGGAGCTGTACTTCAAACACCGATATCAACCCTTTAACTACCGGATTGGGAAACTGACGGAGTATTTTCAATTTCCGAATGTCAAGGCGGTGCTGAATGATTTGTACGGGATGGAACCCAAGGTTCTGTCGGCTGTTGAGTCGGATGCGATCGGCGGAGCGAGGTGAGGAATTGCGATCGTATTTTCCTTAAATTTGACTTGGTAGGTGTTTTACTCATCCACTTAGAGGACAACTACCTTGAAACTGAATAACGGCAGGTTCTTGATTGAAGGAGGATTTTCTTTGCCCGCGCAACTTCACAGAAATAACATGGCCCTTAATTAGACCAAGTTTCAATTCCAATATTCTTCAACAGTCCCGCTCATTTTTAAAGAATAAACTGCTACAAGACGTGCATGAGATAAAAACTTACTGGGCGGAATTTTCCGCTTTTTCCACACATCAGGAAAGATATTTTTCTTGAAATTGACAAGATGGTTATAAGATGCCTCAACCCAAGAATCTATTTCCGACAGATTGTTTTCTTTATGAATAGAAGAGGTTTCGTTAAGTAACAAAAGACGAGCGCGTAACTTAGCCATTTGATCGGCACTGTAGCCATTTAAATTGATTTCCATACTGCTGCTTCTTTGTGAGCTACGAACTCGACTTAAAGTAAGGATAAAAATTGTTTTGCCTTTAAGAGATTTAGGTCAAACACTCTCTATATGAGGGGCGAGTGTTTGACCCTTGCTGTGGGTCGGGGGGATGTTTGTGCAGAGTGAGAAATTTGTGAAGGCGCATCAAGGCGGCTGGATGATATTTCCATCTATGGGCAAAAGAGCAACGAGACGACCTACAAGCTGTCCTGTTCAAAGTCTAGTTGGATTTTTAAAGCAGCAGGCATGATTTAAGCTTTACGCGCCGTTCTCTATTTTACGTTTTTTTAGGTAGAGCTATTTAAAATACCTAATTTAATGTAAATTGGGGCTAGTAATCGCATTATTTCTGGAAGTTTTTGTGAAAAATAAACTGTTCCTAAAATACAAGCTATCCCAGAAATAGCTAATGTTTTAGTTACTCCAATATGACTAGCTAATGCTCCAGCAAATAAATTCCCTAAAGGGAGCATACCCAAAAATGCCATTGCGTATATACTCATCACTCTACTGCGTTTATCATCTTCAACAATTGTTTGTAACAAGGTGTTGCTAGATGTGAATTGCATAATAAAGCCAAAGCCAACTATTAACATCATTAGCAAAGATAAACTCAGGATTCGAGACAAGGAAAAGCCAATTAAACCAAATCCCATAACTGCTGGAGAATAAGCAATAAAATTACCTAATCCGATGACGCTTTTACGACTCATTAAATAAACTCCACCTATTAAAGATCCAACTCCTGCTGCTGACATCAAAAAGCCGAGCGTTTGTGGCCCTCCCTGAAGCACTTCAGTTGCAAAAATCGGTACTAAAACTGTATACTGCATTCCCATAAAGCTAACCAATGCTAGTAGCATGATTATTGCTTTAATAGGCGGGAAATTGAACGTATATGCAAATCCTTCTTTAAAGCTTTTCCAGGGATGACTATGATTAGTTACGAGTTTTCTAGGCTTAAGCTCCATAGCTAGTAATGCTGCTATTGCAGCTATATAACTAAGACCATCAATTAAAAAACAAGCGCCAGAACCAACAGCAGCAATAACTAAACCTGCAATAGCTGGCCCAATTAATCGCGCCCCATTGAACATAGAAGAATTGAGTGCGATCGCATTTGCTAAATTTTCTTTTTTCTCAACTACTTCCATGATAAAAACTTGCCGGGCCGGTACATCAAATGCACTTATACTCCCTTGGACTAAACTTAAAAATATTAGATGCCAAATATTAATCAATCCTGTTAGCGTCAGAAATGCTAGTGATAAAGATTGAATCATCGACAATACTTGAGTTGCCAATAATATACGGTGTCGATCCCATCTCTCAGCCAACACGCCTGCTATTGGTAGTAAAACCAAGCTGGGGATTTGGCTAGTAAACCCAACAACCCCTAGTAACCAAGGCGAATTACTCAAATGATAAACCAGCCAAATAGTAGCAACTTGTGTCATCCAAGTTCCTACTAAAGAAAGACCTTGCCCGCAAAAAAATAGGCGACAATTTCTCGATGTTAATGCTGGAATATTTGGAATTATTCTCATCTTTGTTACCCTCAATTTAGACAAATTGTTTTATTTTTTAAGACAAAAACATTGTGATATTTTCAACTCTTTCTGATGGTTAAAAATAAGAAGTAAATTCCTAATTTTTGCAAGAAGACGTTCATTTATCCGGCGTAAAATTAGGAGGTGTGATCAACGTCAAATTGCCTTTTGTGTAAACAATTAAGTAGCTCCACCTAATTAAATATAAAACGTTCGACATTATTGCTGAATACAGGTATGAATTAAAGATTTCGGAAGGGCTATAAGCCAAGTAGGGTGAGTTTTGTAACTTCAAGCCAAAAGTTGATTCATACGCCAGAATCAGCAACGCCAAACGTTCAACTGGGTAACAAGCATGATTAGCTCTGTTTTCAACCCCAGCTACAATCGCCATTGCTAGGTCATATCCAACGCCACCCTTTTTTTTGAGGATATGTCACACTTGCTCCTATCCTTGTTTAATCTTGCGTTCGCTTGCTGGTCTTTGGCTAATCTGTGCAGTGCCATTGCTCGTTCTTTTACTCTTCTGGCTATTCCTTTGGCACTGCTTAATTCTCTTAGTGTTCGGTCTTGTTCAAAGTCTAGTTGGATTCTTAAAGCAGAGGGCATTTTTTGCAACAGAACCATCTACACAGACCTACTTTAGACAGACTTTCAACTTTTCAGCGAGAACTGAGACATGAGGTGGTTGATTCATGGTGATGTGATTACCAGAAACTTGGTGAATTTCTATCCCTTCAAACGCCAAATCTATCCAAGCTCGTTCTGGATGATGAGGAAGAGTATCATCCCGTTCGCGAGCGCGGAAGAAAACAATTCGACCTGGATAAACTTTAGGGATATAGCTAAGCATGGAGCGAACGTTAACTTTAAAGATATGGAGCAAATGGCGAAACTGCTTTAGGTCAGACTCCGAAAACCGTTGATGAGCGTTTCTTATTGTTAAGAACTTCCTTATCTGTTCGTCTGGTTCGAGTTGATGAATGTCATCCAAGGAAACTGAACCATCTCCCAGCATATTGATAAAATAAGCAAGGATTTGGGCATCTGTCTCTACTTTATGCCCGTCTGGTAATTGACCAGGCCCGGGTGTATCGAGCATAGCTAGTAATGCTACAACTTCCTGTTGCTGGTGTAGTTGTTGGGCGATCTCGAACCCAACCATCCCTCCAAAAGAAGCACCACCTATGTAATAAGGCCCTGTTGGCTGAATCAAACGCATTGCTTCAATATATTGAGTGGCCATTGCTTCAATCTCAGTCAATGGTTCGGCTTTTCCATCTATCCCTTGGGCTTGCAATCCATAAACAGGTTGCTCAGTTCCTAAATCTTGAGCCAAATAGCGATAGAAATAAACGTGACCGCCTACTGGATGTATCAAAAATAGAGGGGGCTTTAGGCTATTTCCCTTTTGAATTTCAACCAAACAGGAAGGAAGATTTGGTTTTTGAGAGAGACTAACTTTAAGAGTTCCAGAAGTGGAAGGATTTGCTTCAATTAACTCAGCCAATTCGGCAATAGTCGGTTGACTTAATAAACTATTGGGCGATAGTTCAATTAGCAAAGCATCTTGTAACTTGGAAATTAGCTGAAGTGCTAGTAAAGAATCTCCTCCCAACTCAAAAAAGTTGTCGTATATTCCCACTTGTCGGAGTTTGAAAAATTGTTGCCATATTTCAGCAATTTTTTGTTCAGTCTGATTGCGAGGAGGTACATAACTTTTTCGCATCTCGGGACTGAAGTATTCCTCTTCGGTCGTCGATGGTGTTATTTCAGACTTGGGCAAAGCCAATACCTTCTCAACAGGCTTGGCGGTTAATCCTGAAAGCTTGGATGGTGGAGCGATCCAGTAACGTTGCCGTTCAAAGGGATAGGTAGGTAAGGGAACGCGGCCAGGTTGCTGCGGGCGATAAAATTCCGACCAATTTATTTCTACACCTGCCAGCCAAAGCCGACTCAAAGTGGTGAGCAAAACTTCTACATCTGCTTGGTGTTCTTGAGGATGGCGCGTTGAAGTTAGTACAATCTGTTCTGTAGACTTGTGTGAATGCTGTTTGGCTAATGTGCTTAGCGATCGCCCTGGTCCTATTTCTAGCAGAATTTGTTCGGGTTTTTGGAAAAGTTGTTGCAACCCTTCAGCAAAGCGTACCGTACTTCGCAAGTGTTTCGCCCAGTAATAGGGGTCAGTGGCTTGTTCGGCTGCAATCCAAGTGCCGGTGACATTGGAAATGTAGGGAAATTGTGGCGGCTGAAGGTTAACCTTTTCCATCAATTGCGTGAAGGGCTTTAAGATAGGTTCCATCATCTGAGAGTGAAACGCATGGGATGTCTGCAAGCGACGATACCCGATACCTTTGGAACTCAACTTGTTTTGTAAGGTATCTATAGCTTCGATCGATCCCGAAACCACGCAATTAGACGGTCCGTTAATTAAAGCCACTTCTAGAGGCGCTTCCAAGAGGAGTTGCAAGTCTGCTTCTGGAAGTGGAACGGCAAGCATTGCGCCTGCGGGCATTTGCTGCATCAATTTTCCCCGCATCGCTACGAGAGCTAATGCGTCTTCGAGGGAGAAAACACCAGCCAGACACGCGGCTACATATTCACCAATGCTATGCCCGATCGCACAAGTAGGATACACTCCCCACTCCATCCATAGGGTTGCTAGGGCGTACTCAATGACAAATAGAGCGGGCTGTGCAATTGCCGTTTGTTTCAGTTGCTCGGTTGCGGCTTCGATATCCGCTTCCCTGGGATAGAGGACATCGCGCAAGTCCAACTGTAAGTGAGGTTTGAGCAATTCGCAACACAGATTGACTTGTTGGCGAAATATGGATTCAACCTCATAAAGTTCCCTCGTCATATGCACATACTGGGAACCCTGTCCGGAAAACATGAAGGCGACAGGACGAGTTTTGGATTCGTAAACGTTGGTAAACACTCGTTGGCTGTCGAGAGTAGTTAGAGATGCGATCGCATCTTGAAGATATTGACAAACAACAACCCGCCGATGATTAAAAGCCTTACGCCCCTTACTGAGGGTATAAGCGACATCAGCCAAATTAAGTTCAAGATGTTGCTTTAAATATTCCGCTAAATTGGCAGTGGCTTTATCGAGTGCCGTACTGGTTCTTGCAGATAAGACCAACAACTGGCACTTTCTCCCCGGTGCATCTGCTTTCTCTCGGGCCTGTAATGGCGATTCTTCCAAAACTACATGGACATTGGTACCGCCAATACCAAAAGAACTAACTCCAGCACGACGGGGAATGTCATTTGTTTCCCATGCCATTAGCTTGGTATTAACATAGAAAGGACTGTTAGCGAACTCAATCTGAGGATTGGGTTGCTCAAAATGCAAGCTGGGGGGTAGCAATTTGTGTTTCAGCGCGAGGGCAGCTTTAATCAAACCTGTTACGCCGGCAGCAGTATCCAAATGTCCGACATTGGTTTTCACCGAACCAATCGCGCAAAAACCCTTTTTCTGAGTCTGGCTGCGGAAAGCCGTTGTCAGCGCCGCAATTTCGATGGGATCGCCGAGTGGGGTGCCAGTGCCGTGCGACTCGATATAACTGATAGCTTCGGGTTCAACTCCTGCTGTCGCAAGTGCGGCGGCGATAACCGCTGCTTGCCCTTCCACGCTGGGGGCAGTATAGCCAACTTTTAAGGAACCATCGTTATTGATAGCAGAGCCTTTGATAACGGCATAAATGTGATCGCCTGAAGCAATGGCATTGTTTAATCGTTTCAAAACCACAACGCCCGCGCCATTCCCGCGAACAGTTCCCTGCGCCTTCGCATCAAAAGCGCGGCAATGACCGTCGGGAGACAAAATCATTCCTTGTTGATACAGATAGCCAGCCTCTTGCGGGAGTTTGAGAGAAACGCCGCCAGCTAAAGCCATGTCGCATTCGCCGTTGAGCAAACTAGAGCAGGCTACATGCACTGCAACTAATGAAGTTGAACAGGCCGTTTGTACGTTGATAGCAGGACCTTTGAGGTTGAGTTTGTAAGCTACCCGCGTGGACAGAAAATCTTTCTCATTACTAATCGTTATTTGGTAAGAGGAGGCTGGGTCGGCCCACTCGATATGGGGAGCTAGATTCTTAAGCAGATAATTGTTCATACCTGCTCCGGCATAAACTCCAATTTTCCCGGAGTATGTAGCCGTGTCATATCCCGCATCTTCAATAGCTTCCCACGCGCACTCTAACAACAGGCGGTGTTGGGGGTCTGTCACTTCGGCTTCTCTGGGACTAAATCCAAAGAAGGAAGCGTCAAACATCTCCGAATCTGGCACAAAGCCGCTTGCTTTGACGTAATTAGGCTGCCCCAGCATAGCCTGGTTCACTCCCAAAGAGAGCAGTTCATCGTTAGAGAAGAAGGAAATCGACTCGACACCATTTTGCAGATTTTGCCAAAATTCATCGATGTTTTTAGCGCCAGGAAAACGACCCGCCATGCCGATAATCGCTATAGCTGTCTCATCTGTTCTTTTACGGAGCAGATTTATCTGGGTGCGTGAAGGGCTGGAGGCTAAATCAATTTTTTGACCAGACTCCTGGCTGAATAATTTAGCTAAAGATTGGATGGTTGGATATTGGAACAGGTCAACGATGGACAGCTTTTGTTCCAATATTTTTGATAATTTGTTGTGAACCTGAACTAGCAGTAAAGAATGACCGCCCAGATCGAAGAAATTATCGTGAATGCCTACTGTATCTAATTGAAGTATCTCTTGCCAAACCGTGGCCAGAATTTTTTCGAGTTCGGTTTTGGGCTTGCTATCGTCGGCGAGCGGGGCTTTGGGTAGCGCTTGGGGAATAGGTAGGGCACGATGATCGACTTTGCCGTTCGGCGTGAGTGGAAAAGCTTTCATTAACACGAAAGCGGATGGCACCATGTAGTTGGGCAACTTCTTCTGAAGGTAATCCCGAAAGTTTTGATTCGCTGTCCGCTGCAAAGATTGCCACAATCCTTGGCTTTCCAGAAGATAATCTATCCCTCGATCGATTAGAGCTTGTTCTGTAGGGTCAAGATGTAAGGCAATCCCAGCTTGTTGCTCTTGGCACCACTTCACCGTTCCTTGTAGATAAATGGCTTCCGAAGCTCCAGGTAAAAGCAGGCGCAAACAAATAGGCTTGCCTGGGCTAAATGCGGGAGGGGTTCCCCCTAGCTTAACGCCGGTCTGGGAGATATCCTGAGTCCGAAGTAGGAATTTATCGTTGTCAATTTCTACCACGCACTCGCTCTCGTAAAGAAGGCGTTCGGGGATAAGCTTGGAGATAATATACCCTACCAAACGCTTGTCGCCCGGTCGGTCTTCTTGTGCTATTACTAAGCATTGCTCAACATCGGGATGTTCCTCTAAAACAACCTGGATTTCGTCTAGTTCAATGCGGAACCCACGAATCTTTAATTGGCGATCGGTACGACCAAGATACTCAATGTTCCCGTCTGCAAGGTAGCGGGCTAAGTCTCCGGTTTTGTAGATCCGCTCTCCCTGTTTGCTGTGAAAAGGATTGCTAATAAACCTTTCGGAAGTTAAATCGGGTCTGTTCGCATAACCCCGCGCTAAACCGACACCGCCTATATATAACTCTCCAGACACGCCAATAGGAACAGGTTGCAAGTGGGCATCCAGCACGTAAACTTGGGTGTTAGCAATTGGACGACCAATAGTTATGGGTTGGCTGCCATCAGTTAATTCAGCAGCGGTGGCACAAACCGTTGTTTCTGTTGGCCCGTAGGCGTTAAAGAAGCGACGACCTGGTGCCCAGCGAGTCACTAGATCGATAGAGCAAGCTTCCCCCGCAACAAGAATTGTCCGTAGCGAAGGCAAATCCTCTAAAGGTAATAATTTCAGGACTGCTGGAGGAAGCATGATAGTCGTGATAGCGGCATCCTGCAATAGTTGAATCAAACCCTCTCCTGGAAGTAAAGATTCTTTTTTTGCTAAAACTAATGCCGCCCCTGCTACCAGCGTCTTTACAATCGCCCATATAGAACCATCGAAGCCAAAGGAAAAGAATTGCAGCACCCGACTATCTGGCTGTATGTCAAGTTCTATCTGCAAGGCTTTAGTAGCTTGGTTACACAACCCTTGGTGTTGGATTAACACGCCTTTTGGTTGGCCTGTCGAGCCGGAAGTATAGATAACGTAAGCTAGATTGTGAGGATGTACGCTAATAGTTAGATTTCGCTGACTTGGTCGGGAAATTTCTTCCCAATCTGTATCCAAGCAAACTGTAAGCCCCTGATAATCGGAACATTGGTCAACTAATTTTTTCTGAGTTACGAGCACTGATACTTGCGAGTCTGACACTATATAAGCCAGACGTTCTTGGGGATAATCTGGGTCTAATGGTACATAAGCCCCACCAGCTTTAAAAATTCCCAGAATCCCTACGATCATCTCGATAGAAGGCTCGACGCATAGGCCCACCAATACTTCCGGACCTACTCCTAAAGTTTGCAGGTACTGTGCTAATTGATTGGCACGACAATTTAACTCCCTGTAGGTAAGCTGCTGTTCTTCAAATACAACTGCTACAGCATCAGGAGTTCGCTCCACTTGGGCTTCAAATATCTGATGGATACACTTGTTTTCGGGATAGTCTATCTGGGTGTTATTCCACTCCACCAGTAGCTGATGCCGTTCCGACTCAGTAAGTAGTGGCAATTTAGAAACGGGATATTCTGGGTTGGCGACAATTCCTGCTAGTAAAGTTTGTAAATGCCCTATCATTCGGTGAACGGTTGCTGCTTCAAACAGATCGCTACTGTATTCCCATTCCCCGGATATTCCTGTCTCAGTCTCCTTGAGTGACAGGGTTAAATCGAATTTAGCTGTGTTATTTTTGGGTTTTACAGCAGTTAAAGTGAGATTTGGGAATTCCAGCTTCTCTGGCGGGGTGTTTTGTAGGACAAACATTACCTGGAAGATAGGAGTGTAGCTAGCAGATCGTTCAGGCTGCAATACCTCTACTAACCGTTCAAACGGAAAATCCTGATGAGCGTGAGCATCCAGGGTAATCTGCCGTACCTGAGCAAGCAAATCTGCGAAAGTGGGATTTTCTTGCCCCTGAATTCGCAGTGCTAGGGTGTTTACAAAGAAGCCAATCAGCGGCTCTATTTCGCTGCGGAAACGGTTAGCAATGGGAGAGCCAATAACAATATCTGACTGCCCACTGTAGCGGTGTAATAAAGTGAAAAAAGCGGCCAGGAGTGTCATAAATAGAGTCACCCCTGATTTTTGGCTAAAAGTCTTTAGCTTTTGCGTTAGCTGGGCACTCAAGTTAAAGGACTCCGTAGCCCCTCGAAAAGTCTGTATGCTAGGGCGCGATCGATCTGTTGGTAGTTCTAATAAGGGCGGTGCCCCCGCTAGCTGTTGTTTCCAGTAAATCAGTTGAGTTTCTAGCAATTCTCCAGTGAACCACTGTCGCTGCCAGCAGGCAAAGTCAGCGTACTGGATGGGGAGTTCTGGTAAAGGCGAAGCTTCACCTTGAAAGAATGCCTGATATAAGATACCCAACTCCCGGAAAAATACTACCCACGACCAACCATCGCCAATAATATGATGCATCGTTATTAGCAGTACGTGGGATTGTTCTGCTAGTTGGAGCCGAGTAACGCGCAGTAGGGGACCGTTGACTAGATCGAAAGGTTGGTGGGCTTCGTAGTTAGCCAACCGCTGCACCTCCGCTGCCTGTTCTGCTTCTAGTAAATGCTGCAAGTCCACCATTGGAACAGTTACAGCCAAACTAGCCGCGATGACTTGCATGGGAGCGCCATTGACGCTGCGGAAAGTGGTACGCAGAATTTCATGACGACGCACGATTTCTGTCAAACTTTTCTCTAGAGCGACTACGTTGAGATACCCTACCAAATGTAGTAGTCTATGCATACTGTAAGTAGCACTTCTCTCTACAAATTGCTCAAAAAACCACATTCGCTGCTGGGGAAAGGAAAGTAGCAATTCTGTGGAGCGGGATGCTGGTTCGATAGTGGTTACTGACAATCCAGGTTCAGCTTGGTGAAGAGCTTCTATCCGAGAGCTTAACTCAGCAATTGTAGGTGATTCAAAAAATAAATTTAGGGTCAACAGCACACCCAAAGCTTTCTGTGTAAGAACAATGATTTGGGTTGCGTTTAAAGAATCTCCTCCTGCTTCAAAAAAGTTGTGTTTTCTGCCGACTTCTACCCCTAAAACTTGGCTCCATATAGCTGACAATACTTCTTCAGTTGGAGTGGATGGCGGGATATATTTGGTGCTGTATAGATCGGAATCAGGATGCATACTGATGTACCTTGGTAAAATCAAATTGGAACAATGATGAATGAGGGGGTCACCGTGCCGAAAGAGAAAAATTGTACGTTAAGGAATTAGTATTAAATCCCAAGTCCTGAAAATACGTTAATTTAACCCTGCTATTAAGCTCAATTCCATTAACTCTTGCAATTATTCGGGCAATTGCGGGTGATAATAGGCAGAAAAAATGCTGAGAATTAGTGCCCGTTTTTGTTCCAGAGAAATAAACGTGGAAAACTCATTGTCTTCGCTGATGGCTTCCAGCATTCGATCGACTAAACCACCGACGGGGCTAGTCATCGCAGCATGAAAACGTGGATTTTGCCACAACAAAGCTGCCAGCTTTGTAGAACCTGAGCGAGGTAGTCCAGATATGAAGTGAACTTTTACTAACCTCGCGTTGCAATGGGTTTGTATAACTGACATTTGAACTAACTATATCATACAAATGGCATATTTTTTGTATCCGCTCAATAATTCGGGGCGGACTACTCACTCAGGAACGATTTTGCGTCATTTGAAGTACATCGTTGAGCGATTTACCCCGGATTATTGAGCAGATACTATTTTTTTTATATTAATTTTTTTATTTAAAAATATTTTGGAACACAACATCAAGGTTTACTTTTGCTATCTGTATCAGGGCTTGGAGCCTCTGCCTGCCAGAAAAGTCAGATCTTGGCCATAAGTACAGAATTACTTTGGAAATTTAACAGCAGATGTCGGCGGCTGAACGCGGATTAAGCTACAGCTTGTTTCAATGTGCCTATATTTGTGAGTAAATACCATAACTCCAATGATGAGTACCAAATTTGCTCAAGTTCATGCTTGAGCAAAACCAGCAAGAAGCCCGACTTGTAATGAGCTAGCTAGTGTCGGGCAGTTGAGTAATATCAAATAAAACTCAGTAAATAAATAACTATCCTAGCTATAGCAATCCTAAATGGGTCGTAAATATTTTACCCCACCAAAAACCGCGGGGAGAGAGTAAGAAATTCACAAATAATTTAGGATTGCTATATATTTGTGAAGGAGTTAGTTGGGAAAGCCGAGCGAAAAACCACTTGAACCCGCAGTGAATTCAGTAACGCTTTCAAGGCTGGCTTCCAGTAAATGCAGTCGATGTGCACTTCGCGAGCAGAATACCCGATCGTGAGCCCAGGCATTGAAATCCCTCAGTCCTCCGTTCCACCCACTTCTGTGGGAATAAAGACGCGGGCGAGTGCGGAGCGACCGCGGGGCGCTTTTACCGTCATCAGAAATTCTTGGGAAAACCGCTGCTGCCAGGAACGCGAAGGTTTGATAGTGCTGAACTCACGTATCTAGCAACTCCTGTAAAATCTGTTCTACTGTTATTTTCAACGGAGGTAAATTATTATTCTGTACGATCGCCCAAACTAGGTTTAGCGACACTCGGAAATATTCATGGACTACCAGATTCCTAAACGCTACGATTTGCGCCCACGGCACTTGGGGATATCGACCTCTCAACTCGGACGATAACGCATTTGTTGCTTCTCCAATAATTTACAGGTGATGAACAACCCAAATTTGAATCAGTTCTTGGCTGTCAAATTCCTGCCTGCCAAGGCTAGCATATCGTTCAATTGCAGCTATTGCATCTAATATATCTTGCAGCCGTTCCGCTTCTCGCCTCATAGTGGTACAGCTTCCTGCAAAACGCGCTCGCGAATCCGTTCTTTGAGCATATCGACTGTGGCGATATCGACCTTGCGATTGAGTAGTTGTTCCAAATCAAGCAATAGCCCACCTGGAAACCAAGGCGTGATTTTTTCTAAATCGTAATCCACTAACAAATCAATATCGCTTTCTGGGGTCGCTTCGCCCCGCGCTACTGAACCGAATACGCGCACGTTGTAGGCTCCGTGCTTTTGGGCAATGGCGAGAATTTGCGATCGCTGATAATACAGTAATTCTTGAATGCCTAATCCTGTTTTTTTCATCAAGCCCTCCTCAAGTGGGGTCATTGCTCGTTAATCAGCGAAAGTAGCATAAATCTGTAAGCATTCAAAGCCAAGCTATTAAATATTGTAGAGTATTGTAGTATGCTCTCATAAGCTTTCAGAGTTAACAGGAATTCATCTGGGAATGCAAATTGAACCCTACGACCCTCACCACCAAGATGGCTGTTATTCGTCTTTCGCGGAGAGCATGGGCTCCGGTCTTTGATTCGATTCAGAAGGCGATGAACGCGCTCTGTTTACCAAGCATTCTATCCCAATCATTGGCGTGTGAGCCAGCAAAAAGCTGTCGAGGATGTGTGTGCTGCGGAAGACACGAATGTATGGGTTGCGATCGATGCCGGTTCTACTGTGGGCTTTGTAGCCGTGAAACTACACTCAGAGGACAGCATGGGTGAAATCTACATGGTTGCCGTCGATCCAGAATTTCAAGGTCGCGGCATGGGTAGCGCTCTGATAGAATTTGCTCTGGCTTGGATGAAAGACACTGGGATGTCTATTGCGATGGTTGAGACTGGAGGCGATCCTGGTCATGCTTCAGCCCGTCACACCTATGAAAAGGTGGGCTTCGAGCTATTCCCAGTCGCCAGATACTTCAAGAAGCTCGCTTGTGCAGATGTTAAGTCTCAAGGTTTACTTGGTTCTATAGCTAGTCAATCGCGATCGCCCGTTCATTCTTGTAAATCGCTGTTTAGAATCCATCTCTAGTACAGTTTTGGCTCAATTAGTGTTTGTTTAGGTAATGGTACAACCAAATACGATAAGAGCATGGAATCTAATGATAGAGGAACATATGCGGACAGACTTGCAACAACGGCAATGGATTTGTGATCTAGAAGATGTTAATTTGGTACCACAAGGAGCTTCATTTGTTAGCTTGTGGAAACAGTATACAAATGGCGTTGCTATTACGCTCTCTATTCACTCTGAGGACGGTCAGTTTGCGTTATATCGAGATGTCGGTCATGCGGCATCTGGAACAAAAAGAACTAATTGCGGTACATTTTCAACCGCAGATGCTGCGGTACATCAACTGATTCAAGAGTGCTATAGCTGGGATAATACGTGGGGAATGGAATAGCATCAAGGTATTTGAGGTATGAGAATGTGAGCTATCTTAGTTTGTAGCTCGCGCTCGCATTCTATCCTTGCAATTTAATGCGAGCGCCCGATCTTGTAGGTTGGGTTGAAGGATGAAACCCGATATTCATTACTGCTTCTCAATCTCAACCCCGGTGCGAGCGTCCAATCGAGCCATGTTTGGTTTCACCTTACCCTGATTCACAAGCAAGGACGTGGCAAGCTCAACTAAACCTAGGGCAATAGGCAATTGCACTTGAGGATATGCGGAAAAATTCAGCCTTTCCTCCAGAAAATACTTAATATACGGAACAATTCTACCTATCCACTAAATTTAAAATGATATACAGAACGATTCTGACTATCCATCTAGTTCTGGTGGATACGTAGAATTGTTCAGCCTAATAATATTTAGACACTCGGAGAGAGCAGATGGATAAGCCCAGCATTCACGGTAGTTGCCTTTGCGGAACTGTGACCTTTGAAGTGAACCCACCGTTCCAGAAAATGGCTCATTGCCACTGCTCGCGGTGTCGCAAAGGCACGGGTACAGGCCACGCCACAAATCTAACCGTTGAGCCGAGCCAGTTCCGATGGCTTTCAGGGGAGGAAGGCATCACACGTTATGACCTTCCCACGGCTCGTAGCTTCAGCAAATGGTTTTGCAGTCATTGCGGGTGCCCGCTCCCGCGTCTAACGCGCAGCGGCCTAATTGTGGTTGTTCCAGCCGGGTCGCTGGATACAGCACCGCCTATGGCTCCGACAGATCGCATTTTCTGGGCATCGAGAGCGCCGTGGAGTTGTGCTAGCGGAGGACTTCCAACCCATGCCGAGTATCCAGAGTCATGGTAGAGCAAGAACGTGCCTAAAAAGATCCTCCAGCCGTCGGCCCAGCAAGTGCGTTAGAGCGCTATTTATGCGACATGAACTACAGGTTGCAATCAAAATAAAAGCCGATCGTTGGAGGTTCTAATTGGAACTGAAGAGAGATTGCAGGTACGACTAATGCTTGGAAAGTAAAGTGTACCGCATCCTATCCTTCAACTTAATGCTGTAGAGAGGAAAGTTTTAGAACTGCCTACTAAAACACAATCAAATCGTCTGCCAATTTGAAGCATTTGAGTTTTTTCACTTTGGAGGCACGGAATGCTGGGAATTTAGGCTGCAAACAATCAGAGGGGATTGTTGTGAAATCTCGAAGACTGCAATCAGTTCCGCGATCGCCACCAACACCTCAATTTTTGGGAAACTAAACCTAGACCAAAACCCCACACCCCCGCCATGCCCAAACTCCATGAGTGCGATCGATGCCTTTTGTACGCCCGCAACCCGTACCTCATCTGTGCAGTTCATCCCACGGGCCCCACCACCGACACTTGCCTTGACTTTCGAGAAGACCCCAACGCCGAACCCGATGAACTGTGGGAACCCGAAGGAGCGAGCTACTACAGCGGCGAACTTATCCTGCAACCGAGGCAGCGGTGGACGCCAGAGCAGCAGCTAGAGCTGTTGGATACCCACCCGCTGTTTACCGGTCGGTGTCCCGAATGCGAAATGACTTATCCCAAATACGAAATCCCCCCGGTGCATTGGGATTGTTTGGAGTGCGGATGGATGGATGATTCGGTTTGATCGGTTTGAGGCGATCGTTCATAGTGATTGGGCGATCGTTAGTTTTATTGGCTACAGTGCAATGAAAAGTTAGTCGGGGAAATTGCTTTTGCTGTCAGTTCTCTGGTTCGTCAGACAGAATTGACGAGGGTAGCGACTTCTGCGCGTTCTTTGGTGGTGGCGGCGGGTATTCTGTTGACGACGTTGGGTATTGGTGCTTTGATGGGATGGATAGGTTTACTTTGGTCGCAAAAAGGATTTGCGCCCGGGAAAACGGTTCATTTTACTCAGGAGCCGGCGGAGGCTTTGCGGTAGGCGACTAACGGTGAGGGGAAGTTTGCTCGGAATTTGATGAAGTGGAATTCGGATAGTTTGATTAATTTAGAGTGTAAAAAGGATGTTCGGCGTTTGGGGTGATTCTGGAGGTGCCAGGAAAGCCAGCTACGTTGGGATTTTTTACTATTTGGATGGGAACCTTCAGAGCAGCGTATGTTTAAGGATAGACGCTAAGAGAGTAAGAGAATACGCGCTAAACGATTTTAAAAATTCTAATGATGAGATCGAAAATATGGGAGTTCCACTAAAGTCAAATATCTTTAAGCAAGGCACAAGTGGACAGAAATACTTTGCTCGTTTTCCAATTCAAGTTGCCGTCCTGTTTTCTCCTAATGATCTTAGATTTGTTGAAGCCTTTAGAGAAATTTTTCTTAATCTCGATCAATTAACAGGTGATGACGTTGCCTTTTTTGCTGTACTCGATCCACCCGAAGACTGGATAGATGCTGCCAGCAATTGGGAGTGGTGGCGAGAATATCAAGGACACATAGGTCAGGCAGGTTTTTCTTACGACGACCGTGTACTCATAGCGGAGATTGCAAGACTATTCGGAATCGCCTGGAGTTCTTTACCATCTATTGTTGTGGGAACAAACTTATGGACAGGGGAGCGTGTTATATTTCCTACATCGGTGTGCAATCTAGAGCGACAACTTGAAGCCCTAACTCGACTGGCAAGAGAATGGGGACAGCCAAATATCGATCATATTTATCAAACTTTAAGTGATTTGATTGGTGTTGAAGCAGAGTATCATCCTCCAAGCGAGGGACTACGTGATCGGTTTAGCCAATTTTACGAGGTGCTTGGTACTCCACGGGGCAGTGATAAATTTGATGTCAGGGAATATAGTCGTATTGTCCATAAAGAGTTAGAGTTAGTTGCCAATATCCTTGACCAACTCCGTCAAATGAGAAGGGATGAAGAGTTATCCTTGGCAATTTCCGCAATCGATCAGATTCTAGAAGACGTGACGGGGAGGCTAGTAGCTCCAGCAACCGTGGCCATGCAAGTCTTGAGAAACTTCTTGGAAGCTGAACGTGATATTCCATTTACAGAATTGCTCGACGAAGAGTCTGTGGTAATGCTCAAGACAGCGTTAAGAGTTGGTAGCTTCTTGGAACTGGACATAGATCGATTTAGCGACTTCCTAAATCCAACTCAACTTTCAACTCAGCGTCCGAGCCAAGTTCCGGTGAATGCTCCAAAAAAGAGACACTTTAATTCGGTAGATTTTACACCCGGCGCGCAGGGTGCCTGGAAAGCATTTGAACTTGAAATTAATTTGTCAGTCATCCAAGCTGCTCGTGCTGCGTCTAATGTAACTATGCCTGAATTTTTTGCGCGATACGATCCAAACTTAAGGGTAAGGGGAAGAGTTGATACTGGTAAAGGAAATCATAAGGATATCAATCAACGCGATCGGCACTATCCGCGAGTAGTGAGACATCGTTTTCTTCCGTTGGGAGATGCTTTATATGTCATTAAGGCAATGCCAACTCATTCTCCAGATTTTTTTGACACAGTTGTATCACGCTGTTTACAGAAACCTCTACCTTCTCATGTCTTCGATGCCTGGAAACGTATTAATCGAATTCGGAATCAGGCTTCGCATACTGAACCATTAAGCCATAAAGACTATCAACTGGTTTTAGAAGATGCTCTTTCTCCAGATATTCTGCGTACTTTAATGCAGATAAAACAGTCCCTATCCACTTAAAAAACCATTAAATAATTTAGGATAAGGGGAAAAGGTCTACCTCTAGCAGTATCCTGACGGCCATATAAGTACAGAGCAACGGCGAAGAAGGACGCTTTTCCTGCGAATACTAGGGAGTACGATGGTTACACAGGTACTGATCGCACCTGTATCCCCAAGTGCGATCGCCATTACGGAATGCTTGCTTTCCATACACTATGCGATCGCATATCCAGTATGCTCTCGGACTTGGGGAGGATGAAAGGCGAGGACAATACAATCTCTAGGTACTCCAGCAGCGACAAATTCATTTGTGATGCTATCTTCAATCCCATCATAGTAGCAGCAACCATCCATCATTTGAACTACAACTGGTAAAATCGGGGATTAACCCATCAGAAGCCCGCATCAAAACCAATTTCATCGCCCTAATGCGCCAAAAACCTGAGACTCCCGAACAATGGGCTACTTTAACCGAAGCATGGAAAGTAGCTTGCGAGTATGAGCCCACCGTTGAAGATTTTCGCTTATTGGCAGAAATTTTGTGGGAGAATCAAGACAGCGTTGAAGTTGACATTGACCTCACATTCCGTACCCTCTACTGTCACAATCGGTTTTTTAGGAATTTTTAGAACCAACCAAGTTACCTTTTAGACAACGTACAAGAAAATTATTTGGGCGATCGCCAGTCAAAAATGCTCAAAGACCCGCTATACAGGCGGAAGAAATTCTGCCAGGAGCTTGAGTTAAGGGAAGAAAAAATTATAGAACCCTATATTTTGGAGGTTTATTCACAGGTTTCATGCAGCACATTAAAATAACTTATCAGAATCCATATTGATTATGAGCAAACTCAAAGATTTTTCCATCGCCACTGCCAGAATGATGCCCGTTATTATCCTGGCAGATGTCAGTGGCAGTATGACAGCCTATGGCAAATTGGCAGCCCTGAACCGAGCGATCGCGGAAATGATCACAATTTTTGCCTCGGAACAGGATGCACGGGCCGAGATTCATGTCGCTGTCATTACATTCGGTGGAGATGGAGCCAACTTTCACCAGACACTACAACCAGCCTCCCAGATCCAGTGGACAGATATGGAGGCGAAAGGACCAACCCCGATGGGTGCGGCATTTGAACTAGCGACTCGGTTTCTGGAAAACAAAACAGAAATTCCCAGTCGCTCTTACCACCCCAATCTAATCTTAATCTCTGATGGACAGCCCACTGATGAGCGGGGACGCATTTCCGATAACTGGAAAAAACCTCTCGAACAGTTGTTAAATTCAGACCGCGCTTCTAAGGCTTTACGCTTTGCAATGGGTATCGGTCCTGATGCAGATGAAGAAACGCTCAAGGCATTTCTCATTGGGCAACATCCCGAAATTCCGGTATTTCGGGCCGACGAAACTAAAATTCAAAAATTTTTCCGCTGGGTCACAGTAACGGTTTCCAGTCGCTCTAGAAGTGTTAATCCCAATAGTGTTCCTCCAATTGACTTCGATAATCTTGATGAACTTTTGGACTTCTGATGTTAACTCCATCTGGACCTGGTTTAGAATGGTTTGGAGCATCAGTCCGAGGGCGATCGCACATCCAACAGAGTCGCCCAAATGAGGATGCCTGGATGGGAATGTCTGGTGCGTTTGGCACAGCCATTGTCATCAGTGATGGGATGGGGTCAAAACCGAATGCTCGGATAGGAGCACAAATGGCTTGCCGAGCTGTCAGGGATGCCTTGAAGCCTTGGGCGAAGTCTGAGAACGCACCTGCTGCAACCCTGCTCCGTTTAGTTCATCTTTTCTGGGGATTGCGTGTCCTACCCCAGAAGGAAGAGGACAGCGCAGCAACCTGTCTTTTTGTCGCAGTATTGCCTTCAGGTGAATTAACAATCGCTCAGCTAGGGGATGGTATTGCTGCAATTCGGAATGCTGATGGCAGCCTGGAAATTCTGCAAGGTGAACGCCAGGGATTTACCAACCAGACTACTGGGCTTGGCATTGCCAAAACAACCAAGGATTGGACAGTGATTACAAAACCAGCCTTATCACCCAATGCAGCAGTATTACTGGCGACGGATGGTATTGCTGATGATTTAGTAGCCGATCGCATTGGAGATTTCATTCATACCCTAGTTACTGAGTTTGGGTCAATGGCTCCGACGGCTCGCCGACACGCTTTACATCGGGAGCTAAGAAATTGGGCTACTCCCAACCACCTGGATGACAAAACCCTGGCAGTGATCTGGCGCAAGCAAGCAGAGGATGAATACAAATGAATCTTGAAGGCAAACGGATTACTGATGAACGCGGGCAAGCCTACGAGCTAGAGCGAAAATTGGGCGAGGGTGGACAGGGAGCAGTATACTCCGCAAGAGGCGGCAGACGAGCGATCAAAATCCTATTTAATAGCTCTAGCAACAGTCGGCGTGAGTTGCTCCGAGGACAGTTGCAGAATATCCGTCGAATGCCTGAGCTACGGGGTCTGGCGATCGCCAGACCCCTGGAAATGCTCCAAGCACCTTACCTGGGATATGTAATGGAACTCATTACGGGAATGGTTCCCATATCACGGTTGAGTAATCCTCCTCGCGATCTCGACCATCTGGCAGAGTGGTATTTGAGCAGTGGAGGATTGCGTCGTCGCCTACTGTTACTAGCAGGTTGCGCTGAAGTTCTTGCTCAACTACATGGTAAAGGGTTAGTTTACAGTGATCCATCACCTAACAATATTTTCGTCTCCACTGATTTAGATGCCCACGAAATTCGTTTGATTGATGCAGATAACCTTCATTACGAAAGCTCCTCCTCTACACGAAGTTTTCATACACCTGGTTATGGTGCGCCAGAATTAGTTTTGGGAAAATCTGGGGTTAATACCTTAACAGATGCTCATGCTTTTGCCGTTATTGCCTTCAAAACACTCTGCTTAGTTCATCCTTTAATGGGGGATTTGGTTGAGGAGGGTGAACCAGAGTTAGAAGACAAAGCGTTAGAGGGTTCTTTGCCCTGGGTGGACGATCCAAGCGACCAAAGCAATGCCACGCATCACGGCTTTCCCAGAAACATCGTGTTATCTCCCAAATTAAAGGAACTGTGCCGGCGCTGCTTTAGTGAGGGGTTACGAGAACCAGTAAAACGACCAGGAATTAGTCAATGGGTTGAGGATTTGTATTCGGCAGCCGACTTCACAGTGGAGTGTCCCGATTGCGGTAGCACCTACTACGCCAATCAACAATGCTGTCCCTGGTGTGACTACCCTCGTCCACTTCAGATGCAACTGCTAATCAAACGATGGGAATCGCTGCCAGATGTGAGAGAATGTCAAAGGTTTCTCTCACAGCAGCAAGTTCTGGCGGCTCTGGCACTGACAGAACGCCAACCGTTAATCCTTACGAATCGAATTATTAATGGCAGAACAGGAGCGGATAACCATATTCCTGCGATCGAACTCCAAATCGAAAGAACTAACGTTCGTGTTCGCAGTCTCAATGGGCAATGTTTCTGGCTGTCGTCTTTTGATGGCGAACAACGAACGGTTGTAGAAGTACAGGATGGATGGAAACGATTTCCAGCCAACGATCGACGCTATACGTGGCTGCTACATTTTGCCCCTACCGATCGCCCACACCGTCTTGCAACATTCAGGTTTGTCTCTGGAGAACAATCATAATGATAATGAGAGTCAGCGATATTCAAAGTGGACGCTTCCACACCATTGAAGTTGAACGGAGCGATCGCACATCATTTGATGGTCAAGAACTCCTATCCATCAAGAATGAAGTTTTCCTACACAGAGATGAGATCGGCAATGACATTCTTCTGGGTCATGGTTCAGATATTTGGAATATTCAAGGTAAAGACCAACAGAACCAGACACAGTTAGAAGGCATTCTTGAACGTAATCTACCAACCTTATGCTGGTTGCTGGAAATCCGTCCGAAACAACAGTCCCCCAATCAACTTTCCATTAAAGTGCATGAGTTTCCAGGTAAGCTCTACATCCCCAATGAAATGCAGTTTGGTGTTGATGAAAAAATTATTGAAGATATTCGTAATCGGCATCTGCGCCGTTCCGAGCCAGTTGATAAAATCATCGAGTGGCTGACTCATGAACTCCTTCTACCTCCAGCAAGTGAAGGCCGAAAAGCACGAATATTAATGCGAACTGGTAAAAACTACCAGGATGGACTAGAAAACTCATTTCAGCTATGCGGCAACAGGATTACAGTTGATGTGCGGACTGATGACAGTCGTTTGCGGGTTGAGCGAGTCGCGAAATCACGATCGCCAAAAGATGTTAGTCAGCAGCGTCCTCTAATTTTATTAGAGGCACCAATGTCCTTCTGTGATATGTCGATCGCCGGGACACTACGAGGAAGCATCCAAACAGAACTAGACGCACTTACCAGAAATGCAGATACTTATCTGTCCTTATGGCGGGAATATAACGAATTGGAGGAAAAGGCGATCGTCCAAAAAGCACATGAGATTGGCTGGATCGCTTACTCCTCTGAAGAAATGTTAGCGTCGGGCGATCGTCGCTTCCACCTTGAAAAAAAGGCGAATTTGCAGGAAAGGTTGCAGGCATTGAGGGATCTATCTGAGTTTTCTCTGGAAGCGAGCGATCGAGAACCTGATTTGAGCAGTTTAGAAAGTGTTGCTAGCAGCCAGAAAGTATTTTTTGGACAAATCAGTGACATCGCTCCCCAAAAACTGACTCTGGACATCCACCCATCTAATCCAGATGAATTGCTCTCTCCACCACCAAACGGATTTCTGTTTGTTTCTCTTCAAGGCGATCGCACCCGTTTAAAGCGGCGTAAACGTGCCGAAGAGCTGATCCGAACAGCAACCTGCCCTATGCCTCAACTCGGGCTGATCTTACAAGATCAAAAAATTCCCATTTCAAATTATCGCCAGCATGAGTTACTGGATAAAACCGTAAGGGAAGCTTTTCAGGCTTCCCCCACTCCCCGTCAGAAACAGGCACTGCAGGTCGCTATTAATACGCCCGATATTGCTTTAATTCAAGGGCCACCAGGAACAGGTAAAACCAAAGTTATTACTGCGATTCAAACCTGTCTGTCTGAAATTGAAAAGAACAGAAATGGCACAGTTTCCCATCGTTTGCTCCTGACCAGTTACCAGCATGATGCAGTTGAAAATGTGACCGAACGAACCGTCATATTTGGGCTTCCGGCAGTTCGCGTTGGAGGTAAATCTAGTCGTAGCGATGCCCCAGATAATGTCGATCGCTGGCGTAGAGAGCGAATTGAGGCACTTGAAGCTGAACGGGCTAGCTGGTCGGAACTGCCAGAGACAGCTTTGTTGCGTCAGGTACAAAATCTCGTCACGGGTTATGTACTAACTCCAGGAAATTTGCAGCAAACAGCAAAATTGCTAGAAGACATTTACAATTTGACAAAAATTAGGATTTCTGGAGAACTTAGCGATCGCCTCTTAGAACAAAGCCGTACCCTTACATTAGGAAATCCCACCAATTATTCAATCAATAACGAAGCTAGAGAATTAGCAATTCAAGCAATCAAGTCGCTCCGAATTGAACCAATTTCTTTCTCAGATGACGGACCGACTGCTGCATACAAAACTCTGCGTCGCCTTGAATCATTAAATTTGTTATCGGATGGCGATCGCTGCCTTCTAGAAACAGCAGCCGATTGGGATAATTTCGAGTTTCCTGGTGAGCCTCCTTTTCTCAATGATTTGGCAGCCCTCCAAATCAGACTTTTAGATCGACTTACTCCTACAGCAAATGATTCAATAACCGCACCTGTTGCCAATCCTGATATCGAATCTCTATTAGAACAAGTGCGAGATGCACTAACAGAGCAAGTGCGTCAATCCCAGTCTGGAGTCGAAGCTGTTGTAGAAGAATACCTGAACGACTTGAGAAGCGATCCTAATGGCGTCCGGCAAATGCTGCGAAATTACACCGTTGTTTTGGCAGCTACTTGTCAGCAGGCAGTAGGCAAAGAAATGGAGTCCACAACGGGAAATGTTGATAGTGTTTTTGAGACAGTCATTATTGATGAGGCAGCCAGGGCCAATCCCCTAGACTTATTTATTCCAATGGCTAAGGCAGAGCGACGGATAATTTTAGTCGGCGACCATCGCCAGCTACCCCACATTCTGGAAGAAGATGTCGAACGTCAACTGAATTCATCGAACCAGACAACTCAAGATGCCCTGAAGAAAAGCTTGTTTGAGCGGCTATTCAAACAGTTGCAGGAATGGGAAAAACGGGATGGCATTAAGCGCACCGTGACGCTGGATACTCAATACCGGATGCACCCAATCTTGGGTGATTTTGTTAGCCGCACCTTCTACGAATATCATGGAGAGCCTCCCATTAAGGCTGGTAGACCAGAAAAGGAATTCTTTCACGAGCTCCCTGGTTATCAAGATAAGGTCGCTGCCTGGATTAATGTCCCCCTCAATTTAGGAAGTGAAACCAAAGGACAGAGTAAGTCTCGTCCTGTAGAAGCTAGACGGATTGCAGAAGAACTAAAACGCCTCATTGAACACGACTCTCGTCTGACATTTGGGGTGATTGCCTTTTACAGAGCCCAGGTGACAGAACTCTGGCAGCAACTTTGCAAGCTGGAATTAGCAGAAGTTACAGATGACGGTAACTATCAGGTTGCTTCAGCATGGCGAGAAACAACAAATCATGATGGTAAACTCGTTGAGCGATTGAGAATTGGCACTGTTGACGCCTTTCAGGGCAAAGAATTCGATGTTGTGTTTCTCTCTGTGACCCGCAGTAACAATATTCCAGCAACACCCGATCGCCCAGAAACTTATCGCCAGAAATATGGCTTTTTACTGTTGGAGAATCGTCTTTGCGTGGCCATGAGCCGACAACAGCGGTTGCTGATTGCTACAGGTGACTTGGAGATGGTCAGAGCAGAAGCCGATCGGCCAGAGAGCGAACGTCAGGCAATTCGTGAATTAATTGCCTTTTATGAACTTTGTAAAACACCTCACGGAAAAGTTTTTTAGGACAACTGCCATGCCTTTCCGCAATGATACTTCTGTTCTCTATTACAATCCTTTACCCAAGGCCCGTTGGAGTCAGCGACAATATTTGCTGTATCCCGTTCGTATGTATCGAGTTGTGGCGCCCCGTGTCTCATCTCGTAAAGTCAATATTTTAGAAAAAGCAGTTTTGGGAATGTGTCGCGCAGGGATCACTGAATCTGCTAAAATTGGTCATCACCTTGATATTGGCAAAGATCTAACAGCCCTCATCATCTCTCAACTTGCCGATCGATATTACGTTGACTCACGTGGAAACCTTACTCAAAAGGGGCAAAAAGTTCTGGAAGACGAAACTTCTATCGCCCAGGATGTTACTGCTGGGTTTATCTTCCAAGATCCGTGGACAGGTGACTTATTTCCACGCTTTGCAGAGCGCGAAGAGTACGCTGATGTCCGCCTCAATAATTCAGGGTTTCCAGAATTAATCCTCGGTACAACCGGTAAGCCAAATTATCAACGGGCTTTTATGCCGCAAGTCAAAAATACGATCGAACGGCAACCTTCTCCGACTGAAATTATCAAGGCAGTTGCGAAACACGAAACAACGCTTAAAAATGTCATTCGGAGCAAAGATGATGATGATAGCTGGCTTTTTGAGAAACTTCCGACTCTCGATCGCGTAAGTTTTATTGATCGCGAACCAACCGATCTATGGCTGGCAACTTGTATATATGTACCTGAATACTCTTCAAGTGCGAATGTCTGGAACGTTTGCGATCCGTTTGGCTTAGGAGATAGCCCCTCGTTGCTCCACACGTTAGAGAAACACCGAAAAAATCAAACAATTCAGGGATTAGAAAAATTGTTGCTTAATATGCTGGGCGACCAACGAAAGGAGCAATTCAATAACCTTGATGATTGGCTAATCCTGGCCGATCGGGAAGCCTGTTTACAGGTTGAGAATAAATTGACTCCTGCAATTAGAAAATGGGAGGAGTTATTTGATGATCTAGTCGCCCTTGAGCGATTATATATTGAGGCGGAGGAAGTGACAGATTGTAAAATTCTGCTCGGCAAATTGGAGGATATTTTGACTAAATTGCAGAAGGTGGCTGAAAGACTGTTGAAAATGCTTCAGCAGGATTATCCTACCAAAGGAAAAGCCGATAGATTGAGTGACCGCAGAGAGTTGAATCGTCAACCCCTGAATGATTATGCAGAAAATGCTGGTTTCAAACAGCCTTTGCCTCCCGGATTACTGAGTGTCGATCGCAATTTAATCCGCAAAGCCGCAGATTATGGACATGGTTCGTTACGTGCCCTCATGCTAGCTACACTACTTGCTACTCCAGATAACTCCACACATCCACTCCGGCTAGCTGCTCAACAATACCCCAATCTACTGGATCTGCTGGATGAGTTAGCAGAAAAACGTAATGCTGCCGCACATAGCTCAAATCAGAGGGGTGATACTCAACCACGCAAATTAGCAGACTTGGCACCACAAATCGATACCGTGTACAGGTTAGTCGCTGGAACATTGCAACTGTCTTATCAACCGTAAAAATTTACCTTTCTGAGGATTAATATGGATCGCAGTAAAAAAGGAGTTTCAGGTAATCAAAATCAAACCGGAGTTAAAAACCCTGGAGGCAATGGAAAAAGTGATACTAATGCGGAAATAAAAACATCAACTTCAGAAAAAATAGACTTATCAAATGAGCAGATTAATACCTTATCTGGCAAGGCTTCAGAACAGCTTGCGGAAGAGGATTTAGAAACATTAGGCTCATCCCCTCCAGAGAGTTTTGACCTTAAGCAGCTTTGGGAGAAAGCAGAAATTTTTGATTTAGCTACCAAGCGCCTGGAATTTGAAAGTCAGCAACTTGAGAGCCAAAAACAAGAGTTACAGGTTAAGCAGACTGATTTAGAAGACCAGAAGCAGAAATTGACGGAAGCATCTAAACTCTTAGGAGAGGAGCGAGAGCAACTGAATCGACGACTGGCAGTGGTAAACCAACAAGAGCGCCAATTTCAAGAACGGGAAGCTAATGCAACAGCCGGATTTCTGACCCAAAATCGAGTTGCCCTATCCCAATTGGAACAACAGATTGCACAAGTCAGCCAAGAGATCGCGCAAGCTCTTAGCCAGAAGGTCGATATCCAGCAAGAACTGACAGAAGAAATTGCTCAGAAGTATGCTGAATTTGAGCAGAATATTTTTACAGAAAGACAGGAATTTGAGCAAGAGCGGCAACAACTAATTGCAGAGCGCAAATCATTGAGGAAGGAGCAAAACAGGTTAGAAATTGACCGTGAGCTACTGGATGAAGAGCGGCAATATTTTGAAGAAAAAGTAGCTCAACGTGCAGTCGCAAAAGTTGAGAGCCTTGAAGCTAATTTGCGAATTTGGAAAGAACGGTATGAGGAATCACAGAAACTACAACAAAGCTTAGAAGTAAATCTACGCAAAGCTGTTGATGCAAATAAGAGATTTGGGCAACGTAATCCAGAAGAGATTTTGACCCAGTTAGAAGACTTGCGCCGACGGAATAATGAATTAGAGCAAAAATTAGCTGAACGTCCTACAGAAGCTGCTGCGAGACGCTTGGAAGATTTGGAGGCTCAGAAAGAACAGTGGGAAGCAGAACGTTTTCGACTGATCGCAAAAGTACAGGAATTAGAGCGTTCAGCAGCCACTAATCGAATCGCAGTTCTTAATTTGGAAACGTTGCGGGATGAAAAGGAAGCTTTAGAAGCTAGCAATAATCGTCTTCGAGCAATGCTGGAAGAGTTAAGGGTAAACGTCAATGATGCGATCGCTCAATCTAAAGATCGTAGCCCCTTTGAGAAATGTGTCCAACTGGACAAAGATGAGAAGTTGCAAATTGCTCCCCCACTTTCGCAGGAATCAATCGATCTTGCACAGTTTGCTGAAGACCTTCGTTATCGTATTGCTATATCTCCCTTAGAGAAGGGTAAGCGGTTGTACTACTCAGAACAGGACATCCGAGCATTCTTGGGTGGGATTGCGATGAGTAAACTCCACATCCTACAAGGTATCAGTGGCACGGGTAAAACCAGTCTCCCTATTGCCTTCGCACGTGCATTAGGACGGCGAGGAAGAGAGAACTATAAACTGGTTGAAGTACAAGCAGGATGGCGCGATCGCCAGGATATAATTGGCTACTACAACTCTTTTGAAGGGAAATTCTATGAAACAGAGTTTCTCACAGCTTTGTACGAGGCTCAGTGTCCCGAATTTAGCGATCAAATTTATATCATCATCTTAGATGAAATGAATCTATCTCGCCCTGAACAGTATTTTGCCGACTTTCTTTCCAAATTAGAACAGGATGCCCCTGAACTGACATTAAATACCGATCTAGAACGCCCCTCACCCAAACTTTTCAAGAAGAAGGACACACTTATCATTCCACCCAACGTCTGGTTCGTTGGAACTGCAAACCAGGATGAAACTACTTTAGAATTTGCCGATAAAACTTACGATCGCGCTCATGTAATGGAACTTGAACGCAGTCAGGAAAGCTTTGATATTCCTAAACTTTCACGAAGAGATTCCATATCTTATAATGCACTGACAACTGCTTTCAAGGAAGCTCAGAAACAACATCATAGTAAAGCTACTGAAGCATTCGTCTTTCTGAATGACTACCTATCTGAGATATTGGAAAGTAAATTCAAAATTGGTTGGGGAAATCGACTACAACGTCAAATTAAGGATTACATCCCGGTTGTGATTGCGGCAGGAGGTTCCCTAACTGAAGCGACAGACCACATTCTGGCAACTAAGATTTTGCGGAAAGTGCGCGATCGCCATGACATCCAACTAGGAGATATGACCGAACTTAAGGAAACGATAGAAACATACTGGTCTGAACTAGACGCAGGTGCACCAGTCAAGTCATTTAACATTCTGGAATCGGAGTTGCAGCGGCTTGAGCGAGGAACGTATTAATTATGCAGTTTTACAATCGCTTAACTGGACAGACTCGTAAAGAAATGCCGACTCGGTTATTGTTGGGTCAATGGCAGATTCATACTGAAACAGAAACAGCTACAGTCAATGCTGTCCCCATCTCACCGCAATCCAGACTATATATTTTTCCTGATACTGGGAAACGCTGTTCAATACGAGTGTTAGATGAAAGTAGAAAGGAACAATCTTTCCCTGATTGGCAAATTCCTTCTGATTTGCTGTTGGAAAGCCTGGGATTTTTTGCTGAAACCCTCGATAAACTCGATAAACTCTCAGGTAATTTATGGGAGAAATGGGTAAATACATCGCCACTGGTGCATGATATTGGAAAAACTATTCGTCCCCAAAGATTAGAGGAACTTCTGGAAAAACATATTGGACATATTGAGGAAATTTGTCATCGTCCAAGAACTTATCTCAAGATGGAAACCGACAGATTACCTGTCTCCCGCGTGCAAAGAATTTCGCCCCATGCTACAGAGTTTTTGTCGGCTCATACAGAAGACTGGGAGAAACGAACGTTTCGGAATGTACGTCCGAAGAGAGTTTTATGTCTGATCCGAGAAGACCTGGTAGATATTTATGAGAACAAAGTCACCGCTCGATTAATTGATCATTTGCTGGAATACCTCCAGAAACGAATTATCGAAGTGAAGGCTCTTAAAAGAGAGTTAGAGCAAGCAGATGACTTCTCTAAAGACACTACTCAAAAAATCTATTGGCGAAACCGAAACCGAATTTGTAGCCTTTGGGGGGATCAGTTTCAAGCGGAAACAGCGGAAAAAACACTCAAACTATTGAAAGAGTTGCAATACAAACTACGAGGATTGCTAGATACTGAGTTATATCGTGCTATCCCCAAACAGGCAACTGTTGGGAATACCCTCAAACGAACTAATATTCTGATCAACGATCAGCATTACCGCTATGTTGACAGGTTGTGGCAAGCTTGGATGCCCTGGAAGCGTGGCCACACACAGGCTCCCCAACAGATATTTGAAACCTATAAACAAGGCTTTAAGGGGTTTGAAGCTTTCTGTTTACTTCTCGTTAGCCGCGCTTTAACAGGTAACGGAACAACAAATGATCGAGGGCTAGAATTTGAGGCTGAAGATCTGCTTTGTTTGCAACCAGATGGCTCGATTCAATTCCACAGCCCAAGAGGTAGCATAACTTTGAGGTGGCAGCATGATGGAACTATTTTATTAGACGCAAACAAAATTCAATATCTGAAATTAATTCCATTAATGCTCCCCTTAACTGCTACAGAAGATGCAAATGTAATTAATCCTATTCTTGACGAATTTCGTTCGGCTTGTTCTGAAAACCAGAACGGCACAGTAATAATTCTGTATCCAGGAACTGAGGATGAGCGACAGAAGTTACCTCAGTTACTCCAACAAGAAATTAATAGTTTAAAAAAGCCATTGGCTGTATTACCTGTTAGCCCACTAGATATTCTCAGTGTTGAGCGTATTGCTCGTGCTATCCAATGGTGGCTCTATAGCCAATACAGTCAAATCTATCCTTTCACAATTCAGGAGAAAATACCTGCGTCACTGCTGGAACAAAATTCATGGATTCTTCAGGAAGGACGACATTATAAATTACTTTGTTCACCTAAACCAGAAGAACAGGTGGATTTTGATAATCGTCTCTCACAACTAATTAATCAAGCTAAATCTCGTGGACCGAGAGCTAAAGGAGAACTACTTGAATTACAGAATCTGAATAACTTCTCGGCTCGAACAGAAGAACGATTTAAGCCATTGTTAACTTGTCCAACCTGTTACAAGAAAAGCGATCGCTTTGAGCCTCTAGATAACCAGTGCTTCCGTTGTGATTGTAACAGTGACAATGATGATTGCGGAACGGAGTGGGGAATGCGAATTTGTGGCAAGTGTAGCGAGCGTTACCCATACATCAAACTCTCTGATTCAAGTATTCTTAACTCATGGTACGATCGACAAGTAGGATCTGTCGATCGCATTTTCGGTAGAAACGTATTAGCAATCCCTTGTCGGAGTGATAAAGATACTAAAAGCTTTATCTGTCCAGCCTGTGGGGCTTGTAGTTGAAACCCATCTTCAGCACTCGCGATCGTGTCACACCACGAATTTTGGGATGAGCGAGTATTTTGGACTGGCGATGGCCACAAGGATTTCCTTGTACGTTCTCTAAAACGTAACTTAATTTGTTCTCAAAATTCCGAAAAAACCGATTGTGACAGTAGAGGAGGCCGAAGGTGGGTTGATTGCTGACAGCTTTGAATCGAATTTACTTTCACTTCGATAACAGAGCGATCGCCCTATTTTGAAAAGATGAGCTTTTACCGCTATGCCTAAATCAAAGAGGTATCCCGATAATTGGCAAGAGATTGCGCTCTCGGTCAAAGAAAATGCACTCTGGCGTTGTGCTAAGTGCCATCAACAATGCCTTAGACCCGGTAAACTCCGACCCGGTAAACAAAGTGGCTTAACGAAATCCGAGCGTTGTGCTTTGACTCTAACAGTTCACCATCGCAATCGGATACCGGAGGACAATCGCCTCGAAAACTTAATCGCATTGTGTACCGCCTGCCACCTTTCGTATCATAATCGCGGTCAGTCTAACGTATCACCGGGGCAGTTATCGTTGTTCCCAGACGATGGCATTGATTGGGATATCATCGCTTCTGGGGAATCGGCACGGGACAATTTATAAACTGTTAAGTTGAAGAATTTGTAGCTATTGCTTCTAGCAAAAATAAACCAACTTTCTTGTGCAGTCCCTGGTTTTGCTGGGGACAACCGAGCTGAATCAAGCATTTAGGGCATCCGTCAGAGCATTCGCAACTTAAGGCAAGAGACATGGCTTTAGCAGCAAATAACGGTAGCTGCTTCCCTATTTCTTCAGATGCTCCATTTCCCCCATCTGTGGTATCAAAAAAGGTTAATCTGTCTACATCAGCGGTGAAAAAATCTAAAACCCGAGGTTGTACCAATGGCTAACATGAATTTAACGCAATAGCAGCAGAGCGATCGAGTTCCACGAAGCTTATGTAATGGCTTTTAACGATTGTTTTTACTTTGTGGGGATTGCTTTGCTGTTAAGTGGGATTGCAGTTTTGGGTTTTAAAAAGGTGAAACCTGGTGCTGGTGCTGGAGGGGTTCATTAGATATTTTAGGAGTTAGGCACGGGTGGTCAGCGTTAGGCATCTATACAGGAATCTTTGTCTGAGGCATTCTCAAGATTTTCACTCAGTTCATCACGCAGTAACTGGCTAAACTCTATAAACATATCTAGTTGTTCAATTTTTGAACTTAATTCATGACGTTTGCGTTCGCGAACTTTTTCTTCGAGTTCGCCTTCTTGAGGTTCTCCAAGCAGATCGACAATTAGGGAGATATCGTCATATTTATTATCAGAAATATTTGTGGATTTTTCAATCCAAACAGCAGTTTTTTCTTCTACTGCATTGCAAGCAGCTTGCCTGAGTGCAAAATCGACCAAGACACGTGCAGCAACATCAATTGAGAGTGCCATGTTTATCCATAATTGAACCTCATTAGTTTGCTCTTCAGAGGATTCACTTTCTGTTTTATGAAAATGAGAGTTATCAAAGTAGTGCGATCGAGAGTTATCGGGATCGAGTCTATTCAGAGTATTAAAAATCGGTTCAAAACTCTTAAAAGGATATCTATCATTTGGTAATGATGAGCGGCGCTCCCAAAGTTTAAGAATTGTATTAAAGCAGCGCTGTTCGGCTTCAACTTTTGCATTGTCTGTCGCATTCTCTGCGATCGCAATTTGCTCAGCAATATAATGTGCCATCCACCGTGAAAGTGTATCGACGCCAGGTTCAAGTTCAAGCTCCCGAACAAGAGCCTTACCTAAGCTGATAGCACGTTCCTGTATCTCTGAGCTTACCATCTGCTGAGAGGATATAAATTTTGCTATTTGGGGTTGAATATTCTCCGTCATCATTGCTCCTAGTGTAATATGAAGACCTACAAAAACGACGCTGAATCTGTACTTCAACGATGAGATCGCGATCGAGAGTAGAACAGAGTATCTTGAGGAACTCTAGTGATGCACTCATTCGTATTCCATGTCTACGCGATTCTTCACTATGTTCTCTTTCAGATGAACTCCAAAGTTCACAGACAAGTGATTCTTTAGCTGTACCTGGCATAAACCATTTTCGTCGCTCTAAGTCTACAGAAAGTCTGAGTCGTTCAATGATTGAATTGCCGATTCTATAAGGTGGATAGTCAATCTCACCTGCATATGGATCGGTCGCATCAAGCCTATTATCTTGTGAACCTCTCCAAATCCATCCCTGCAATTCAAAGGGGAATTCGTTAAACTCCATCTCCTCTTCTTGATAAGCAGGCAGCTTAAAATCGTAAGGATCGACGCAAGTGCTTAACGCATTCAATAAAGACTCAGAGGTTTCACTCGAAACAAGCGCACTTGTGACATGAAAGCTTTCTTGTGGTTCACCGTTACGGTCACTCCAAGAGCCTCTGACATTTAACCAAGTTTTTCCATTATGCTCGATCAGTAGACCGTCAAGGAAATCATCAGACCTGATTTCTTGTCTCCAATTCTCTGTTATTTTGTCTTGTAACCAAGCACGTCGCTTTAGTGGAGGTGGATCGCGTCGGTCTGCTAACCATAGACGATCGGAACGAGTCAAAGTATGCCGTTGGAACCAATCAGTCCATTGGTCATCGCACCAATTATATTCATCAATGACAGGCATCTCTAACAATAACTTCGCAGCGACACTAAGCATCGCATGGTAAGAAATATAGAAACTATAGTCATCAGTACGAGGGTAACTTCCGTGACTATGCCATGTTTCTCGTTCATAACGGTGAGAATGCCACAGATTCTCACGTGGATCGTGAATGGACTCATCCTTGATTTCAATATCCCATTCTTTAAGAACAACTTCACGTGCCAGTTCCTCGACTTGATTTTCTGGAATGCCGAACACTCTTCCCAGAGGCTCGAACCAGTAATGCTCCAAGTCCCAACTAAAGTGAAGTTTCAAATTGCGATCGACTTCACCTCTAGTGTGCCAAGGGGTTTCTTCAAAGTTTTCTCTATATCCGTCTATTTCTTTGACTGGTATTTGGCTAATGCCTACTTGGCGAAGCTTTTCAGTCACACCACTGTCATAAGTTTCTGGAAAAGCAGCTTCAAGAGATAGAGCGATCTCGGCTGCAAATTTCTGGATGAGTATATGGGGTAAACCATCAAGCGCAAGATCTGCAAAAATTGAGTGATATCGTCTTAACTTTTCGGGGCTGTCTATTGCTATCCGCGCTAAAGCTATCAACAAATATAATCTTGCGTGGAGATTATAAAAAGGAAATACATGACTGCCAAAAGCATTGACACAATCTCTCTTCATCCATTCGATTAAGCCGTCAATTTCGCGATCGCAACCCGCTTCTGCAAGCCTTCGGACGCAATGTGCAGCTTGCCATCGCACGGCAGAGCGGGGTGAACCTAGCGCAGCCCAAATAAAACCAGTGAATGCACCTGAAATGTTGTCAGGTGGGAGCAGCCACTTATCCCAATGACCATCAGCATACTCTCGGTCAATCTGTATTTCAAAGCGGGAAAGTGCAAACTCAAGCAGAGCGCCTGCGTCTTGAGGTGAGATAAATGATGATACAATTTCGGAGAAACCAAAAAGCGTGCTTGCATCAACTATATTGCAAGATTCTGATAGTCCTTGAAGAACTCCTTTATAAATTGAAGAAAGTGCGCTATCATCAGGTTTAATTTTTTCAAAGAAATACTGTTTTAGATAATAATTTGTGAATTTATATGCAAAACGCTGAGCAATCAATGAAAGAACATTGTTCCACGATTTTTTGACGCTTATTTTCTGACGATATGTATCTGGAAAATTAGATAAAGCATATTCCATATCATATAAATCAGCCTTTTCAACATTAGGTAATGCTAAAAGCAATTCACTCGCTTGGCTTTCAGGTATTCTCTTAAAGACTTCCTGCCAAAAAACTTCATGAGAACGTGGGTGAGGCAAGGCATTAAAGCGATCTATCGCAGCACTTATTTCCATGCTTTTAGTCAATTTTAGATCGCCAAAAACCTCTTTCCAATCAATACTTATTGATTCTTTTCGCTCGTCAATCTGAGAGATTTGACTAGCTTTCTCTCGATCGCTTCTCTGTGGATGTTCGGCATAAAAATCTAAAACTTGTTGAAGGTCTTTATTCTTTAGTGAAAATCTATCGCTAACTCTTTTAAGGTTATGCCAGATGCTCTCGGAAGCCTCATTCAACCTAAGATCTCGGACAGCAGTATCCAAGATGTACTGGCGACGAGTCTTATCAGATTCAGTCTCTATGCAGAGCGCTACAAACTCATCATATCCATCATAGTCCCAGGAAAATGCAGATAGCGACCAACCAACTAATGGTTCAATAATCTTAGAACGCACAGCTTCACGAGCCACAGCAAGAAGTTGACCCTCGAACCATCCTACATCTCGATCGCGCCAACGACTCAGAGTGGCGAAAGCTGACGAAGGGCATAATTTTGCACAAACTTGAATGGCTTCATTGCGACTCCAATGTTTTTCACGAGCTACAGAATCACCCACTAATTCAGCACAACGTATGAAGCGATAGGCAATTTCTGGAGAAGAGCCCCCACCTTCCGCAGAACGCTTCGCCATAGCGACAACAGCTTTCCATCTATCAACCAATTCATCGCCGAACATTGAGACTGCCTCAATCGCACAATTGAAATAAGCTGCTGCGTCCGCAGGGCTTACAGGAAGAACAGCACGAGCAAGCGCTATATAATTTTCGGCTTTTGTCTCGAGTCCCTCGTTTGATACAGAAACCACCATCTCATAGCAAGACTGTTCAAGCTGGCTTCTAATCTCTGAAAGGTGTTCTAAACGGTAAGCTGCTCGAACCGCACTTAAATGATCCTGAAGCGAAAGTTTGTATTCGTTATCGAAGAGTTGTACGATCCTATGTCCTTTTTCAGAGCGATCGCAAGGCTTTTTTAAAGCTAAACTTTCAAAGCGTACACGAGCGATTTCAGACAGTAAATGATCGTGTTGTTCGTACCTCCACAACAGCAATTTCTTGGAAAGTCGATCCGCGTGTTGAAAAGCTATCTCAAGATTTTCCACGCTAGCAAGTAGAATGCGAGCGCGAATCAAATACCACGGTAACATTCCTTCAATAATCTGTTTGCAATCTTCTATATCTTGTCGATACTTTTTTTCATCTTCAAGTAACTTCTGTGGGATTAAAGCATTAATATTTGGAGCAAAATCACCTGAAATAGCACATCTAAAAGCGGTTACTCGCAGAAAAATATGTCGTTCGCCATCATAATGTTTGTAACTGACTAAGCCGAAGCCTCTTTGAGGAAGATAGTGGTTCAAAACCCGCAGAATTTGAGTTTGAGATAGTCCGATCGCAGAGCTTGCTTCTGCAAATGAAATAATAGCTGAGGTAAATCTTTGTTCTCTCCTATACTCCGTAGGTTTAGGGATACGAACTCGCTTATGAGCTAACAAGCTCAAGCACTGTCGCATTGCGTCTGTGGAAGGAAACTTACCCACTGCCATGAGTTCGTCTGCAATGGCTACCATCAAATATTGATTGCGGCAACCAAGCTGTGAAATTTCATCTACTGCCGTGAAGTTTCCTGCGTCAATAAGGCGCTTAATGAACAAACAGGTAATTTGGAACACGACTTCTGGTGGCTGCCAACCCCAAATAAAATCTACTAATTTACTCGCTCCATAAAGATGAAAATGGGCAACTGCCATTTCCACAATGTCATCCTCTTTGAGCTGCTTTTCACTGTGTATCTTGTCTTCGTTCTTGCTACGCTCCTCAAGATACAATTTTAGCCAATTGCTAGCCGATCTTAAAAAGCCTCTTGCTTCCCCTTTGAATTCCTCAACATAAGATAAAAGTGCAGCAGAATATACATTCGCTGAACCATCCCAACTGCCCCGTAACATCCGCCGCAATGCCAATTCTTGAACTCTCTGTGGAGATTGTAAAGGTGCAATAAGATCGACGTTTTGAATTAAAAGTTCAAGCTGTCGCTTATCACCTGCAACCTCTTCTCCTGCGCGTAAAGCCAGTTTTGCTGCGTCAGCATATTTTTTTTGCTTTAAGGCTGCTTTGAAAGCGAATTGCAAGCGGTACACTCGGATATTGCGCTCATCGATCGGGCTATCTTGAGGTAGATAATCGTCAGAGAGTGCTAAGCTGATAAGCTCATCATAGTTTTCCGATTGTAGTAACAGAGAAGGAAGCACTTGCGCCACATAAGAAAACTCTGAAGCCAAAGGTTTAAGGCTCATGATATATGATTCAATCTGCTGCTTTGACGCAGAGAATCTCTCTCGGAACCAAGTTTCTGTTGGCTCATCTCGAAATTGAACTGAGTTTTCCGATATCCAGAGAGGTCGCCCCAAATCAGCGACAAAGCTCACAACCGTTGAAACCTCAACCTGGGCAGCGGTAGCAAGTACATTAATTGGGATAAATGGAGTTAAATTTGCAAGACCTAGACATATCGCATTAATATGTATTTGAAAATCAGTAGGTAGCTTGTCTTTAATCGTAGAAATTGCGGATTCAAGCTGTGCTGCAATCTGTTCTTCAACCGTAGCACCTGAAGGCCCAAGACCCGCCAAAACATCTGAAACCGTATTGTGGTGTATACTCAGTGCATTCGCTTGTACTCGCGGATTGCCACCAGTCAAGCGATGAAACTCCAAGCCATCGATATCGGTTGCACTTGGAAAATGTTCTCGAAGATGAATCACTGTCTCTGACTGACTAAAAGGTTTCAATTCAATCTGTCTAACTGTACTTAAAGGCTTGAGCAAGTCGATACGCTCGGTTCTACATAGTATGATAATTCGACATCCTTCTGGAACTTCCTCACGCAATAGCTGATGAGCAAAACAAGACTCACTGAACTCTTTCGCCGCCATCTCTGCATTATCAGCCGCATCAATTAAAATAGCTAAAACAGCATCTTTATCGACTTTTCTTATGGCTGTAGAAGCCGTCTTTAATCGCGACAGAAAGGCTCTGAGAATTGCATCATCTAAATCTGTAGAGAGCGGTATCAGAATTTCGCATAATAAATCATGCAATGCAATTTCATTTGCAATTTGAACGAGAGCATCACGATGGCGATGCCTAGACTCACTTCGATTTCGATATTTTCCAGATCCGAAGCAATCGTAAACAATTCCTAACGAGCCGGTGGGTAAAGACTCTGCTAGTTGCCGAGAGAAGACTGATTTACCTACACCACCGCCCGCATGAATAATTACAGGTGTAGAAGTTTCAAGGACACTACTAAGTAAAATTTTATGTTGCTCCCGCTTGATGAAGTTTCTGGACTTTTCAAATTCCATTGGCGCAGGAAATAGATCTCTTTCAGACGTAACCTTAAAGCATTTTAAAATATCTTCACGAATTATCTCACCTTTGTTGTCAGGTAGAGCCTTATCTTGTATAAGAGCAATCAAACTGTCAATTTGAGCATTGTCAACAGCTCCAGCTAAAAACGCTGAAATTTCAGTATGTAATTCACCTCGTTGTGCAATATAGTCCCCTTCTCCATCAATTAGATCGAGAGAGTTACAAAACTCCTGCAACCTTACATCTTGTAATTCTGTATATTTTTCAAGAGTTTCCTGAAATTGCTTTCCTGCTTTACTTCCATTCTTGATTAAAGAAATTTCTTCTTTAAATGAATCGGCAATTTCACGATTAGTTATAACCGAGAATCTTACAGTCCCAAATTCATATTTATTGTCATCTGTGGATAAGAGAGCCAAAAATCGTTTGGCAAATCCCTCAATGGTATCTTTTAACCCACTTAATGTAAAAGGCTGATCCACTCTTTGGGTTGTATGTTTTAGCTGAAAGTACGTAATTTTTTTGTCATAGCCTTCGGCATCTTCGGTATATTCGGCAACATCGATTACATTTTCCCCCGTGACTTCATTCTCCTTTGAGCCTTCAATTACTATGCATTTGACGGAAGATTTTGGATGTAACATCCTGATACAGCGACGTGCTGCCCATCGGTAGTGAAATACATCACCTGCTCTTGAGTATCTGACTGAATCATTTTCCATTAATCAATCGTAGGCAGTCGAGAACAAAACAATAGGAAAATTCATCTATGCCTAACTTATAATTGTATCGTAGTTGCCATATAATACCTAATATAATATAAAAATACCGCAGATTACGACGGATGTATGTCAAACTCTTCTTACTTTCATCAGAATCTCCTTTTCTAGATCGAGTTCGGCGTACCATCCGGCTCAAACACATGAGTCGTCGCGATGTTTCACCCTAGAGCAAACTCTGTATACTGCCGCACGTAAGGCGCATGATATGCCAGCACAATGTCTTGCTTCGGCACTCCCTTTGCTACTAACCAATCGGCAATTGCGTCTTCGGTTCCATCATAGCGTTTTTCCCGATGCTGTGGGAGTCACAATACTTAAATCGCAGCCTTGACGCAGGCAATCTAAGGCATTAATTTGATGCGAATACAGTTCCTCAATTCCCAATCCCCGAAGAGCATTTTGTAAGGCCCAGGGCAAGTCTCTTGGAATGGCGTACAACGAGCCAGATGCGGGAGGGGTAATGCGAACAGCGCTAAGATTTGAAGCTAACTCAAGCGCGATCGCTCTAAATTTGGGTTGAGGAATAGCGGCAATTTCTGCTGCACTTACCTGAGAAAAGCTAGTAGGCTGTACTTGATGTGTCCCGTTTTCTTCAGCTTCGGATGAGGATTCAGGTGTTGTAGGTAAGTCCCCAGGGGCGATTTCACTTTTTTCAACAGCTTGCTGCCAATTTTTGTATAGAACGGGAATCGAGTGGCCGGGATACTTTACTATAAGTGTGTTACCCACCCAAGAAATAACCTCGCCTTGTCCGTACTTGGGAGAACAGAGCTGCTGTCCGGGGTCTAACCACTCAGGATGCTTTCGTTCGCTGTTGGGAGTCACAGCGCGGATAAGAGCAGCATAGTCAGTGGGATCGGGATTTGTCATTGTTTTGGGGATACTCCAATTGCTTCATCATAAGCTTCTTCTCCCAGACTGTTAGCATTCTCTCCCCAAGAACACAGCGTCATTGACTTTTGGATTTGTGCTTACTCTCAGGAATCGGCACGGGGCAATTGAGTCGATCCGAATCCGCCGCCATTCGTTTAATAAGCTCAAAAGCGGCCGTGCAATCTCCTAATGCTCGATGTCCGCCGTGGAGAGGAACATACTGATAATCTTTATGATAGTAGCTCCAATCACCTCCCCACTGTGCCGCCCATTCCATGAGGCACTCGGAACGTTTTTTGAGCTTTAAAATTGGCAAGTTGTGAAGGTGGCAGCAGTAATTCAAGATTTTAATATCGAATTCGGCATTGTATATCAAAATCCGTTTATCTTTAAGGACTTCAACAATGCAGGGATAGACTTCGGGGAAACTCGGAGCATCGGCTACTATTTCATCAGTTATCCCGTGTATTTCTGTTGCTTCTGCGGGGATGGGAATTGAGGGTTTTACCAAAGTATCGAGCAAGATTTCACCGAGACGATCTATAACAGCTATCTCTACAATCTGAGCATCGTACAATCCTGTCGTTTCAGTATCCAAAATTACCCAATTATTTTTCTCTAATTGTTCTCTTGCCCGTTGCACCGCGTATACCCTATCTCTTTCAATAAAGCCGACTTCTCGATACCACTCTTGATAATCCCGCTTGATTTTAGCTTTGAGGCGGTTGGCTGCTAAAGTTTCCAATTGTTTGGGAGTGGGTTTTCTTTTGGGACGGCAACATTCGGGATTAGTGGAATCGTAGAGGAGCACGTCGTATTTCCGCGTTTCGATAACGCCTGAAGGTTTCAGAGGCGATAGTCCTAATTCACCCAATTGCTTTTTAGTTTTCAGGTGCGGTGGCGGTTCGTTAGATTCTCCCCACCAAGTGTATTTTGTTAGTTCCATATTTGATAGCCAAATATCAAAACAGCACATTCCAAATATAACTCGATTTGTAGCCTTTAAAACCCACACACCAGCTCATAAAGCAAGTGAAATCAAAAGAAAAAACCCCCAGATTGGGGGATGAGTCGCCCGCTGCAAAACTAAACGACAATCTAATTATTTTATCAAAGAAGCGTCACGACCTGCGAATTGAAACAAGCAATCCCGTTTCACCATGACGCTTCATTTGGGTCTATTTTATGAAAATTGCTTGTAATATCCTGCCGTACCCAGGTTTGCATTTATTACCTGTTACCTTCACAATTTCATATTTTTAACTATCTCAAAAGATTGTTTGAGATATTTCAATATTTGCAGCATTCACCCAATTCGGAGCTAATCTCCACTCAGCAAGTCAAACGAAATCAAAACTTCCCGGACGCAATCTCCCAGCATCCACAAAAAACCAAATTCGCCCAGCAAGGGGTATCGCTGGGCTGTTTCGCGAACGGCAGATAGCTACTCTAGATGCTGGTCAATTAGGGCAATGAGTTGAGCGATCGCCTTCTGTTCTTCTAAGAGCAATTCCTTAAGCTGGCGCATCTGCTCTTGGTTCGGCGGACGGTGTACCAAATCATCAACGAAGTCAAGCAAAGGAGACTTTCTAAAAGGTCTGTCCAAGGCAGCTTCATCTCGCAAACGCTGGGTTCGCTCCAGCTTTGACCGTTGCAATCGGTTTTTCTCCTGACGGCGTGCGATAAGTCCATCAAGTCTTTGACATTCGTTTCCAGTCTTCTTCATCTCCATATATCTCTTTCACTTGTTGTTTCAACTCGGTTATCTGCTCGGTAAGACTTGCCACCTGGTCTTCAATAACGTCTGTTTTATCCTCCTGGATTTCCAGAGAAATTTCCACAGATTCGACATATTCTGTTAACTTTTGTATTGGATCGGGCTGGGGCGTGTCGCCGTTAGGGGTGTCACCGTTAAGCCCGTTGCCGTTGGTCATACTCATTCCTCACTGGTGTCATGGAAAAAACTAGCGATCGCTTTTGATACAGATGAAACTATCGCCAGCGTCGCCGAAGAAGTTGTTACTAAGTTGTTACCAAGTTCTATGCCAATTAGTTAGTTGGATTCAATGGGATTCGCTTAGTAACAATGCTCATAAATTCACCCTCAGTTGGAGCCGGCATAAGCAAACTCCACTCGCTGATATGAGCGAACTGTAGCTTGTAAAGCCAGCGAATCGTGTATGTTACCCCGTAGCTCGATCCAAAAACCATTACCCTTACACGTTCACAGCCATCAGATTGAGCTGGTAAACTGTTCAGACCAGGAATAATCGACGGTAAAGTATCGTCTGGACTAGGCACAAAATCCAGATTTTGTGAATAAACTACTTGCGGCCTGAAACTTGGTGTCCTTGCCAGCCTAATATCAAAGTTTGTTCTCATCATTTGAGCCTCCTACTCGTTCTAGGGGATTAGTCGCGTGGAAGATGTTCTAGATATTCTGCGTGGCGTGATTAGTTCTAGGTTGGACAAGTGGCGCATCAAAAAAAACTCAACCCACTAACGTGACTAAAAGAGAAATTTTAGATGGCATCTATCAACTCAAGAATTAATCGTCCCTCCCGTCGCCTGGAGATGGTGCAGCTTCCGATGAAGCCAACAGGGAACCGGAGAACAAGCGAATTAGGCGCAGCGCTTCGGGTTCAGAGAGCCAAACATCCAAGTGTTCCAAGGAATCGGAAAACAAATTCGATAGTTCGCATTCAAAGAGCGCTTGAAGCACCGTCGATGAATAGTGTTGGGCGTAGGTTATCGCTTCAATCAGGGCAAGCTTTTGGATGCGGTTGCAAGCGGTCAGCAGCGATTGCCAACAAGTGTGGAGTTGGCGGCGGGAGAATTGGTCGGCTATTGCTTCTACTAAGGCGATCGCTTCCGATTCACTTGGCAAGAAATCGAAATCTTGGGGCCATTTATCGCCAAAACATTCAACAGTACCGCACTCTTTAATGGAGCGGGTGAGCGTGTCCCTTTGGCGCAGCGAATAAACGGTCGCTTCCATCAAAACCCAAAGAGCGGGTTCTGCCATCGCGTCCACGGATGCCAACAGCGAAGGGTACAAAGAAGCACTCGTCACTCCTGGCGTTGCAGCAGCAGCGGACACCTTAACTGTTAGCGGTATTGGTATTTGTGTCATGATTGAAAAACCTCATTAATGTGAGTGCCAAACCCCGCCCCATTCGATTTCCAGTCATAGGGGGCGGGGTTTGGTTTTGGGTTTTTGACGCTAACAAAGCTTAGTGAAGCAACCACATCGGAAGTACAGATAACTGTTTTATGCTTCTGCTTGGTTTGCAGTCGTTCGTGGGTGTATGATAACTCATATGGGATGTTTAATGCAAACATCCCGTATGCACTTATTGACCCATTAAGCAAAAAACGAGCTTTAACGGGTAGTCTGGGATATATAAAGTAATTGCATTAGATATCCCAGTGACCGAGCGAAAAACTACAGAACCAGTACCCACCTTGAAAGTCACATTTCCTTCAAGAACGCTTCGAGAGCGGTTCAAGGCTATTTGTGCGTTGAACGGAAAAAATATGAATGAAGTGCTTATCGATTTGGTCAAACAGTACATAGAACAGAATCAGCGGAACGATCGCCCTGAAAGTGAAAGCGACCGGAAATCATAGGGCCGATCGCATACCTAAATGTCTACCAACTGAAAATGTTATGAGCCAAACCCAAACCATACCCCAAACAATCACGTTTGATGAGTTCGCAGCCTGGTATCCAGAGAACTCTATTCGCCGCTACGAACTGCACCACGGAGCAATTGTTGAAATGCCTTTAGGAACTGGCCGCCATTCCCGCGTTACAGGGTTTACCTGGGACGAAATCAGCGCAGAAATCAGGCGGCTGAAATTGCCTTGCTTTATCCCCGGTGACTGCCTGCTCAAACCCGTCCGCAACGAGGCGGGCTATCAGCCAGACGTAGTTGTCCTAGATGAAGTGGCTCTCGCCAACGAACCGCGCTGGGATAGGGAATCCATCATCACGATGGGGTCTTCGGTACGGCTGGCTGTAGAGGTCGTCAGCACGAACTGGCGGGACGATTACCATCTCAAATTCGCCGACTACGAAGAAATGGGCATCCCCGAATACTGGATTGCGGACTACCTCGGTTTGGGCGGCCGCAAGTTCATCGGCACTCCCAAACAACCCACGCTCTCGGTTTGCCAGTTGGTTGACGGCGAGTATCAGGTAAAACAGTTTCGGGGAGATGACCGAGTTGAGTCGCTGGCTTTCCCGGAATTGAACTTGACTGCCGAGTTGATTTTTCGAGCCGGTCTGCCCTTAACCGAGCCGAGCTAGAAGGACTGGGGGGCGATCTGGCAAATAGGTTCGATTACAGTCGATGGTTTTATGGTGCCAGACGGCTCGTATCGGACGCAGCCCAACCCAAGTCGCCGAAGCAGCGGGCTCTCAAACGGCGCAACGTGTCCGATTTTTAACGCTCAAACGCCGGCGAAAGCTTGCTGGGTGAAGGTTACACGAGTACGATTTTTGAGCGCGAAGAAATCGAAATCGAGTCTGAACTCGGTAGTCGGGGGCAAAGTCGGTTTCTGTCCGTCCCTCCAGAAATTGCCAGCGCTTACTGGCTGTGGCAAGCTCACCGGGGGAACAAAGCTGCTTTAACTATGAGCATGGGACTGATTACCGAATCTCTCGAACGGCGGTTTGACGAAGCTTTCGGCGTTACCCGCACCGAGACTGAACGAAACGAATTGCTCAGCCAGCGAGTCCAGCAGCTAGAACGCGATATCAGAGAAGCGTTTTGGGTTGACGATGAAGCCAGAATCGAACGCGACTACTACGAGCTACTGCTTCGAGAAAACGGCATTGACCCTTGGAGAATTCCGGGGGCTGAGGAGGAACCGAGTTAATTGCGATCCCCAAAATTGGAACTTTTCGATTCGGAAATTCCTTGGTAGCCAGCAGTCCAAGAAACCCATCTTTCCTGTTCAATTAAAGAGCAATCGACGAATGGAAGATAATAAGATTTCTCAATTCATTCAAGCGCTTAAATTCTTCGATCTAGAGTTAGAAGAAATGACCGGGAAGCCTGGTTATGAAGATAGAAACGGCAAAGTGATTGCGGTAAGGAAAAAAGGCGATACATCGCGGATACTGTGCGCTTATTCAACCTATGACGAACTGTTAGACTGGGCAAAAAAACAATTCCGCAACCCCAATTAACGCTTTGGTTGAGGATAATTTTACAGTCGTTTATCACCATTGGAAAGCCGCCGCACTTCCTGCCCTGTTAGATCGCTCCCAACAACCTTGGTATATACCGCTGCTTGGCGTACATCAGCTCTGATTTTGCTTGCGATAATCCCAAGGACGCTGACCGCCACCCTGAAGCCGCCACACTCCCAGCTTTTGCGATCGCCCCATCTCCTCTGCGGTATCGAATACATCAGCATTGTGGCAGTTGCCGCTGTACTGTTTGTAATGGTAAGCCATACCCGCTTTGAGCATTTCCTCCTGCACCGATTGTTCGCCGTTGGGTGTATCAAAGAGGACTTCAGCCACAGTGCGGTTGTACTTGTCCCGATCCATTTCCACAACGATGACTTTGTTGGAGGCTTTGGCGATTAGCGATCGCAAATAATCTCGCGATTCGATACCCAGCGGTTGTTTCGCTTCCGGCGCATCGATGCCACACAGTCGGAGCTTTTGTTCGCGATTGTCACACTTAACCCGAAAAGTATCGCCATCGTACACCGAACCATCTATAACGGAGCAGCGGAGGGATGCCGTTTCGCTGGGGCGCTTGGCTAGTTTGGGTTTGTCGTTGTCGGGTTGGTGGAAGTGAAACCAAATCAAACCTGCGATGGCTAACAGGGGTAAGGCGTTGACAATTTACCTAGATTTACCTAGGGCGTCGGTACAGTATAGCAATCCTAAATGATTATCAAGACTATGATACAATTATATGCAATACTCGATCGTGAATAAAAGATGAATAACTTAAAACTGCCCCTCAAAGATATGGAAAAGGAAATAACTCAATTAGAATCTTTCATTAAAAGTGATATCGATGCTGTGAGAACTTAAACGAGCAATAGCTGTAAGGATGGCTGTCGAAGGCAAGTTCTACCATGAGATTAGCAAAATTCTCGGTGTAAGTGAATTTTTTGTTGGTCATTGGAAAAAACAATTTCAAACCAAAGGCATCGAAGGAATCAAGCTAGGGCATAAAGGGTCAAAAGGGTATTTAACAGCTCTACAAAAGACTGAAGTAATTGAGTGGCTAAAGAATAAAGAATATTGAAATTTAGATGAGCTGGTTACTTATGTAGAGCGAGAGTTTGGTGTGATCTATAAATCAAAACAGAGTTACTATGAACTTTTCGATCGGGCGAAAATTAGTTGGAAAAAAACTCAAAAAATCAATCCTAAATTTGATGAAGAACTGGTAAAAAAAAAGACGGAAGAAATTAACAATATTTTATTCAAAAACAAGGCTGGCATAGAATCCGGGCAAATAATAGTATTATTTATAGATGAATGTCATCTACTTCATGGCGATCTGACTGGTTATGTTTGGGGTCAATCAAAAATCAGAATTGAAGTCCCAATTACCAATGAAAAAGATAGACAAACTTATTTTGGCGCACTCAATTATCAAAGCAAAGAATTCCATGTTCAGAGCCATCCATCTGGGGATGGAAAATCAACAGTTAAATTTATAAAATACTTACAAGATAAATATAAAAATCGCAAGATTATCTTGATTTGGGATGGAGCCAGTTATCATAAATATGGCGAATTTAGAGATTTTTTATTAGAAGTAAATGGTGACAAAGAGCCTGATGAGTGGTCAATTACTTGTATTTTATTTGCTCCAAATGCTCCCCAACAAAATCCCGTTGAAGATATTTGGTTACAGGCTAAAAACTTTTTAAGAAAGTATTGGTATTTATGTAGGTCTTTTAAGATTGTAAAATTTTTGTTTGAATTTTTTACTAACGAACATAAATTTGATTTCCCCAAAATACATAAATATAATTGCACGGAAAAAATTAATTAGGATTGCTCTAGGTCTAGAAAATCATTTAGGATTGCTATATTAGAAGTTGACAACAAAAGAGATGTATGCAATTACCCGACCAATGAATTCGACTCTATGCCCGGTTGAATTGGCAAAACCTTAGATATTCGAGCAATGACATGGAGGTTATGGACAACAGCGACTCGACGTAAATCGAAGAGATTTTTCCTTTGTCCAAGATACCGGGCACGGTCCCCCTGCCAATGACCAATATGGGCTAAAGAGTGTTCAACTGTAGTACGCTTTCTCAAGTCGAGACGACCAGTGGTAGTGGATTGACGTGCTCGCAACTCTTGCATTAAAGCTTCATCAGGATGAATTGATACACTACGTCCTCTTTTACTGTTTGTGCAGTCGGACCTCAGAGGACAAATTGCACATTCACTCGCAGGAAAATGAACAACTTTTCCCGGTTCAAATGGGATGCTTACTTGATTGGGACAACTCATTAAATGGGTATCCCAATCCAGAAAAAAGGAATTTTTATCAAACCGGCCAGAATTTCTGACCGGCCACGCCTTGCAAAATATCTTTAATTGCTCATCCCGCTGTATGACCCAATGACTAGATAAATAAGCCCGGTCAATATGTAACTCAGTTAGGTGAATATTTTGGAGTCTTAAGTCACGTTCTAGGTCAATTGTAGCAGCAGATTCGGGAGTATTTGCCCGAGTCAATGCCACCGCGCAAACTACACCGCTATCTAAATCTTTAAGGACGTGGCGTTTATACCCATCTATTTTTTTAGACCGGCTTTTCCGTCCATGCCGCATATCTGGGTCTTCAATAGAAATGCGACGGTCTTTTGCTACCCCTTTGCTTAGAGTAGGGACTCCTTGAGAGTCTAACGTCACATTTTGGGATTCAATGACTCGGGCAACATTGAGGGTCTCTTGGGCGAGGTCAAACCCATGACAATGAGACTGACCTTGCATCCATTCTTCTACAGAATCTAAGCTGTTTAGAATGATTGAGAGTGCATTTTGACGGTCGATTGGATTATCCCAGTTCAAATCTAATGCCGTTTTTAAGCTAGAACTATTGAGGATTGGCGCACCGGCTTCCGAGGCAATTTCTGCTGACTCCCGCCCCTGTCCAGCAGCTATCACACTCACTGCTTTCCGCAAAGCATGACCCAATAGATTATATGTATCTTCGACTTTCCCGGCTCCCCATAAAGGGGAGGAATCTAAGGCCGCTTTGAGTTGAGATGAGCCAAACCCACCTTTTTGTTTGGCAATCTCTACGGTGCGGTCAATTAAACGTTGATCCAGTTCTTTTTTAATTAAGCCCTTTCTGAATCTAACCAAAGTGGCTTTGCTGAAAGGGGGACTTTCACACTTGAGACAATCGAGAACTAACTGCCAACGTTGATCCATCAGCATTTCTTCAATTACTTCATCATCAGAAATGCCTAAGTAGGCTTGCAGAATAATTGCCAAGGCAATTTGTGCAGGAGGAACTGGGCTGTGACCCACGGTGCTATCTTTAAAGATTGTAGCGAGTTCCTCTTGGAACTCATCATTAAATATCAATGAACGGTTTAGTCGAAGAAACGTGAAGAGCTTGGCTCGTTTAATGCGTTTGATAATCAACTCTTCCTGGTCTAAAAGTTCAATTGGAGGATGCCATAAGGGAGGACGCATAGGTTTTTTCTTTTTTCCTGATGGTGAGAATTTAACAGGCTCCTCAATTCACATACCATATCTACCCGGTTTTGTCAATATCTAATACTGTACCGATGCCCTAGATTTTAGTTGCTAAATTCTCAGCAAGTTGACTACCCAAGTTAATTGGCGTTGGTGATTTCGATCGAAAAATCGCAACATGATGGAGAAGACTCCGCCAGCGACGTTCCAGAAGTAAAAGAAACTCTTTAAAAAGCTTGCAAATCCTGCGCGAAGCTATTAATATACTAAGATACAACCACATTGAGAGGTCGAATCAATGGCTACCATAACGTACTGCAAAGGCCTGCCCACGCCAGCAGATGAACTCAACGAACTTGGATTTACAGATTTCGAGATGTTTCTAGAAGCTTACTCCCCAATTTTCTTTCTCTGCAAGTATTGAAACAGTCAACCACTTACTCTTGAATACAGACTTCAAGAAATCCGACTGGAACACGCACCTACAGCAAACCTACGGCATCAATAAGCGCCACGCAAATGGCGTAATCAGCGCTGCCAAAGGTCGTGTAGACGGTGCTAAAGAGCATATAATTTTACACGTAAAAACTCTTGAAGGAAAGATTAAATCCATTGGCGCGTGGATTAAAAAAGCTGAGCGTAAGCTGGTATTGGCTCGTAAGTTTTATGCTAAGAAAAAATGGCAGAATTCAAAGACGGGCTGCAATTTCCCCATAGCCTGTTCAGTTCAACACAAATCTACTAATTGGCAGAACTTACGCTTTCAAATACACAACAAAAAGCGCAGACTGACTTTGTTGACGAACAAGCTCGAACACTTAAGACTCAAACCTGTCAAAGTCTTCGTCCCTCACGGTGATATTTTCGTCGTCGGCTCCAAAGACGAATCTTTTGGCAATCAAGTCTCTCAGTGGAATGGAAAAAAAATAACTTTCAGAGTCCCCAAATGCTTAGAGTCGCGATTCGGGAAAACTGTATCCTCCGAGGTTGGTGATTTTAATCGGAATATAAACAGACTGCCAAAATGCGGGGCGTATACCTGGCATTTCTACCGCAAGAACGGAAAATGGGTTATTGCCGTGCAGTTTACCCCAAATCCTGTGAATCAAGTTTCTAGAAATAGGATGTACGGTTGTATCGGTATCGATATGAATCCCGGTTCTATTGGGTGGGCTTATACTGATTCTGAAGGGAACCTCAAAGCCAAAGGGCAGATTCCATTGCAGATGGGCTTACCAAATGGCAAACAACAGGCTCAGATCGTTAATGCTTGCCTGCAACTAGCAGCAAAGGCTGCGGAATTTGAATGTCCCGTAGTTTGTGAAGAACTTGATTTCTCAACAAAAAAGGAATCTTTAGGGGAGAAAGGTAGAAAGTATGCCCGGATGTTGTCGAGTTGGGCATACAGCGAATTTTACAAGCAACTGAGTTCTATTTTGTCAAATCGCGGAATTGAGTTAATTACAGTCAACCCGGCTTATTCAAGTATTATAGGCTTGGTAAAATATCTGAGAATGTATGGCGAGTGCCAGTGACGAATCGGCTGCGCTGGTGATTGCTCGCCGAGCTATGAAATTAAGTGAAAGAATGCCTCGCTCCTTAACCGCCTATTCTAAGGTGAACCCGGAAAAGCACGTTTGGAGCGAGTGGAATCAACTGAATAGAAAGATCAAACGTTCCGCTGTAATATTACGTCGTTGTAATTATTATAGTGTTTCTAACTGGAGTTTCTTGGTCAACCTCGATATTGAGGAAGCGTAAGCGCTAAGGAAGAACGTTTAAAGCTTATACCGTAGAGCTTACCCAGGTTTACCTAGGTTTTCACAAGCGGTAAGGCGTTGAGGAACTTCTGCATTTATTGATTCCCAAACGCTTTTTCTATTGCAGAATATGCCAATTGTCGGTCAATCCACTTCTGGCAATCTTTATTAGACAACAGGGGAGGTACTTAGCAAGACTTCAAAAAAAATTAAGCCGAAATAAAGCACAAACTCGTTCGGATTTGATATTAAACCACAAAAAGTTAAGGGATCAAGCGCGAGAAGATATCCCCTAACGGGAGAAGTTGAAAACAATTAGCTTCTCAAAGGTTATGGACTCTAACACGACTTTAATTGGCTTCTCAAATACTTGCTCTAAACCTGACAACGCTCCCCCCAGTGAAGTCAAAGAAGTGGTAGCGGTAATTTTTCCTTTTCTCACTCCGCCTCCTTTCGCTCAACTTCCCTTTAAAGTAGGCGATATCGTCAAATCTGGCAACCATTACGGCACGATAACAGCCCTCCATCAAACCGATAGACCTGTAATAATTACTTGGGATGCTAGTAACAACGAAGATAGTTTGTCCTGGAATTATACCTTAGATGAAATTCGGGTGCTTAAAATATCCCTTGTGCCTCTGTTTATTCCTCAAAAAACTACTGGAGAACTTCCCGCTTGCACAACAATTGTACTAGCTAATTCGCAACAACTACAATTCAGTAACACCACTACTTTCCAAGTAGAATCGCTCACTGAACATCACATTCTCATATTTACTCTTGACCACTATTATCTCTTTCCCATCAACTTGTTCCCTGGCTACCCGACAAGTTGTGCCATAGATGTTTTTACACCCGAACAATTAGAAGCCAGTCGCTTTTTGTCTTTCAATGACCTAAAAATTAGGGCTAAGACCCATTTATTTTTTGAAGTCCCCGACAATTTATTAGAAATTGTCCTACCAATTCAAAAGCAGCAAATCAAAGAGAAATTGACTAAACAATTGAGTACAGAAAGTTATCACATTCTCGACTTTGATATTGCTTGGGAAGAAGCCTGGCAATATTGCCTTAAACATTTAGCTAAGAAACATGGATGGAGTGGTTTTCGAGAGGGCGATTGCCTCGAACAACGCCGAAATCAAGTGGAACAAAGGGGAATAGTTATTAGTTTGAATATTCAGGCACTACGCCCATTTCAAATTCAATGGGACAGTGGAGAAATTCAAAGCTACAGCTTGACTGAACTCAAAAGTTTAGGCATTACTCATATCCCAACTCTTATTAAATTATCGCCCAATGTTGCTTACCAAGTTAGCGAAGACGGCTCTTACTTTAAAGCTTGGCTTGGTTTCCGTACTAAAGCGTTAGCTAAGGCTTGGCTAATAGTTATTAAAAAGCTAGTTGGTCGCCTTAGCTACCTAATTGATTGCCAAATTCCAGAACTTCAACATACAGGTTCTAAATACGAGTATGTTGTAGAAACTCCCCGACATAAAACTTTAAAGAAGCGCTTAGAAGCTCTGCGGGAAGTGGCTGAACTTGATTTAGAAAAGATGCCAAAATGATGGGAATTGGGAAGAAAATTGGCTATTCTGTAACCAATGTAAATGCGATTAAAAACTCTGTTACCAATCCGGAAGATAAATCGCCTAGCGGCGAAAAATGTTGACTTTCTCTACTTATAAATACCCACTAATAGAGCAATCCTTTAGTGGGTTTTAATTCACTCTTCAGCTACAATTTCAAAGAAATAACCATGAACAAAATAGTAATAATTTCTGGCAGTCTTTCCATCCAGGAATTGCCATCAGAGGCTCATACATCTCTCAATCGCATCATTGAACTAGGGTTTGAAGTCAGAGTCGGTGATGCGCCTGGAGTTGATAGCTTAGTTCAGCAATACTTGCGGTCTAAGAACTACGAGAAAGTTTTGGTTTACTATGCCTTGTTTAGTGGCAATGGCAAACCCAGAAATACTTCTGGTTATCCAGTTGTTGGTATTCCTGGACACTATAGCGATCGCGATATCGAAATGTGTTCGCATTGTGACTACGGATTAGCCATTTGGGATGGACATAGCATTGGCACAGCAGTGAATATCAAACGAGTTAAGAAAACCAAAGTTATTATTGTTTAACAACTAACAACAGCAGCAAAACTAGCTCTGAATTATCATAAAATTCAGAGCTGATTTTTGATTAAACAATACTTATGATAACTTTTTTTGTCAATGACATAATCAGAGTTTTAGGTAAGTTCGCCTAACGAAAAATCAACCATTACAGCCATTCTTTTCTGAATTTCGGAACTATTGTTATAAGTCAGTTTTGATTTGAATGTTCCTCCATACTCCCCCTCAAGCTAGCGCTTATTAGGATGCGAACGAATTAGCATTACTGTACACTAATGATTCAAACTTTACTAGAACGACCGCAGGAATTTAAACAAATTCCCTTTACTCTCAAGCCGCAGCAGCAGCAAGCACTCAACAATTTGAGAACATTTGCAAGCAGCACTTCCGCATTCTTCTTGCTTTGCGGTTATGCAGGCACGGGAAAAAGCACACTTATTTTCCTTATAATCAAAGAACTCTTAGCTCAAAGCAAGCGCATTGCCCTCACAGCACCCACTAACAAAGCCGTCGGTATCCTCAGAAAAATGGCAGCATCTCAAGGCATTTTCGGAGTAGATTTTATGACGATACACCAGCTTTTAGGCTTAGGCATGGTTCGCAAAGAACAAGAGAAAGTCTTAGAACAGACAAGCTGTTGTTACCTCCACCTCTATGATATCATTTTCCTCGATGAATGTTCGATGGTTGGAACTCAATTGTGGTCTTGGATTGAGCGCAGATTTGAACATACTCTCTTCAATCAGCGGAAATTAATTCTCATGGGCGACCCAGCGCAACTTAATCCTGTTGGAGAAAAGCGCTCGCCTGCTTTCAATATTGCCAATAAAGCTGTATTAACTCAAGTGGTTAGACAAGCTGGAGAAAGCCCCGTCCTTGATTTTATTACGGAATGTCGCTCATTTGTCAAGAGTAAAACAGATGTCTTTTTGCCACATCCGAATTACAACTCATTAGACAAATCTAACGGTGCATTCAAAGTTAAACCAGAAGCACTCATCCAATATGCTATCAAAACCATCAAGCGAGAATTTGCCTCAAATCCTGATTGTTTCCGGATTTTGTGCTGGACAAACAAGCGAGTCAACTATTACAATCAGGCTGTTCGAGAACAACTTTATAGTCGAACAACTGCCCGATTTATATCTGGAGAAAGGTTAATTACTAAGAAACCAGTTCTGGCTCCTGATGGTAAGACTGTGATTTTAGCCACATCAACTGAATTTACCATACAGCAAGTTGAAATAAGTCAGCACTACGGCTACCGAGTATGGCTGTTGAAGATTATGACTGATGATGGTCTATTTCGGCAAATCTTTGTGCTGCATGAATCGGAAAGTAAGCGCTACCAAGCTGAATTGAAAGAGAAACTCAAAAGTGCCAAACGTAATGGATTTCTCTGGCGGAAGTATTACTGGTTTAAAGATGATGTATTTGCCGAAGTTGACAATTGCTTTGCCCTGACTATTCACAATTCTCAAGGTAGCACTTTTGATGAAGTTGGTTTGGACAGCAATGACATTTTGACTCGACTTTTGGTAGGCAAAGAAATGAGCAGCCAAGAGAAACTTAAAGAGTACCACCGTCTTTTATATGTTGGAACAAGCAGATGTCGCCAACGAATACTATTTGTCCCTCCTAATTCATTCAGAGTGCAACGAGTATTAGCTCAATTTTAGGGGAAGGGGAAGGGGAAGGAAAGATAAATTTTCGCTTTTTTGAGTTGAACTTTCTTCTCTCAGGACTTACGCACACGATGCCAGAAATCGGGTTTCTTCGTAGATATCTAGTTGAGAAAGCAACAATTTTTCAGAGAAAGCCGGTTTATGAGCGTAAGTTCTGTTATCTCACTTATCAAAATCTAAATAATCAGTTTGCTTCAACTTGAACATAACGCGAGTTTACTGAACTTGTTCTACCCTTTCCCCTCCCCTTCTCTTAACCTTCCCCTTCCCCTTCCCCTTCCCCTTCCCCCTCCTCACTGCTATCGCAGCGACCAATTAAATTCTTGACACCCGACTAATTATTATGGCCAAATCTCGACTTTCTGGAACACCTTCTAAAGAGGAAGTAGTGGAGAGAACAGCTAAGAAAAAACCCTCAACTGTAACAGGCACTAATTTGACTCCTACTACGAAGCCATCAGTCAAAAAAACAACTAAGCTTTCTTCTCCCCTACCCAAAACAACACAAATAGAAGAAGTAGAAGCGAACTACATTACAGATAATGGAACTTCTACACCTTCTGATACCCCAACAAATCCAACTCTAGAAACCCATCTCAATAATGAAATCACAGCATCTCTAACTCCGACCTCTTCCCCATCGACTGTTAAAATTGCCTGTGATTTAAGAGAATTCAACGATTACATACAGACACTCAAAAGCATCATTCCTAGCAATACCAGTCATCCTATTTTGTGCAATATCTTGATTGAGGCTGATGCCGAAAATCAACAACTGCACCTCACTGGGTACAATTTGGAATTTGGAATGCAAGTAAATTTTGATGCCAATGTCAATCAACCCGGAAAACTCACCCTCCCCGCACCTATACTCGCTGATATTCTGGGGAAATTTCCGAACGGCCGCCTTACCTTAAAGAGTTCCTTTGAAATTATCAAAGGAAGTGATATTCCCTCTGTCAGTGCGACTTTAAGTTCATCAAATAGCAAGCACGTTATTCGCGGGTTAGCTGCGGATGAATTTCCGACTATCCCTAGTGTTAAACAAAAACTTGTAACACTTCCTGCTAGTGTATTAATCGCTGTCCTCAAAGCTAGCTTATTTGCTGTTACTTCTGAGGAAACCAAACGCATTTTGATGGGAGCTAACTTTCAACTGAGTCATGACGCAGACAGAAGACTTAACCAACTAAGAGTGTGGACGACTGACGGGCATCGGGTAGCTATGATTGTCGGATTGAGTGAAAGCAGCAATTCTCAGTTTTTAAACTTTCAAACAGTAAATTTTACTGTTCCCGCTAAGGTACTCCGGGTATTGGAGCGTTCTGTAAATGCCAGTGACAAAGTTACGATTTATTATGACGGTTCGGCAGAACAACCTAGCAAATTTGTGGCGTTTGAGTGGAATAATTTGCGACTAACAGCACAGTTACTTGAAGGAAATTACCCGAAATGCGACCAGATTATTGCTCCTTATCGGTCTGAACTTAGTCATCAAATCGTAGTTGAAAGACTCAGCTTTTTAAAAGCTTTAGAGAGGTTGGCTACTCATAGTGACAAGTCTCATATCACGGCAATTTTTGACTTTGATTTAGAGGCGCAACAGGTGCGAGCTTCACTCAACAATACTCTTAGTTCTGGTACTGAGACAGTTGATGCCAAACTCTGGGGTTGTGACTTTCGGCTCAAGTGCGATATCCGCTATTTGATTGATACAATTAAAGCTGTTTCTAGTTCAGATTTGCGGTTCCTGATGGCAACTCCTACGGCTCCTCTACTGATTGTACCTTTTGGCACGCCAGCTTCGGGTACAGAGGCGTTAGAGTGCGAATACGTTGTGGCTCCGCAAGAATAATCGTGCATATGGGGAGTGGCATCTAAATTGGATGCCCTCTCTACAAATTACTCTATGAACGGCGATCGCATCTATCAAGTTGATATGTACACCGGGGCAGAAGTCAGGCATTCCCGATTGCGATCGCTGTCATACGATTCCGTCAACGATCACCCATTGATAATCACTCTCACGAGCGCGGTGGAACAGGCTGCTGTGAGTAATCAATTGCCAAGTCTAAGGCTGCTTCTTGATAAAGTTGTCCCAAAACCTCAGATAAATTCACAACAGGTTCTTGCTCTAATGGCTGCAAAGGAAACAAGAATTGGGGAATCGATTCACGCACATTAAACGGGTAGAGTTCAGCTTCGGGACGGAGATTAGTCCGACTGACCAGAATGCGGTAGTCTGAGCGAATCGAAACATCCATTGGTATAAAGTTTCCCATTCTTAGCAGATCGATTTCAACTAAGTGAGTAGCCCTGTTCAACACTTTTTGTCGCTTGGTGAGGTACTTTTCTCGACCTTCACCCACTCGTTTATTCTTAGGAGAGAGAACTTCTACCACCGTTACCACCTTTCCAGTCTTGACCTCCCGAATCTCCAGATAGCGTTCGGTAATTTCTTCAGTCAGAGGCAATGTTACTCGAATTGGCTTGGTTATTACCCCAGTTGTTACCGCAGAAGCTCGCTCAGCTTAAGGGTTTTGTTGGAAAACTGACGCATCGGGAATACCGACCAGTAGAGCATAATCGTAAACCCGTTTTTCTACAGCCGCTCGATACTTTGGTATGAGTAAGGGATTGAGCGAGGGTGCTAGTTCGACAATCAGCCAAGAGTGAACCTCTGACCACGAAGAAGGATTTTCAAGATAAGGATTCATGCCTGGAAAATTCGGTGCCATAATCGCAAGATAACGAAGTGGAAAAGGGATGATAGAAAGAGGTACGTTCCATCTCTAATACAATCTATTTGGCAAAAATGCGGAGCATCACACTCCCATCCTCTCTCGGTTCTAAGGGGGATCGTGGCATCAAGTTACGTATGCTTTATTTCAATACCAAATTCTCTAAAAAAACCATATATCCAGCACGTCTAAATGATGAATCGTACAACGGATTTAGACTTGCTATATATCCCCCTTATTCTTCCCCACTCCCCACTCGTTCCCCTCCCCTATCGGGGAATAGTTACCAGAAGTATTCTAACGACTCAAAATGTACCAACCACTGCACCTCAAATACCGACCCAAAAGCCTCCAAGAATTAGTGGGTCAAGACACCATCAAAACAACCTTGACCAATGCCATCACCTCCGACAAAATTGCTCAAGCTTACCTGTTTACTGGCCCCAGAGGAACAGGCAAAACCTCAACCGCTCGCATCCTTGCTAAATCACTCAATTGTTTGAATAACAAAAAGCCAACCGCCACTCCTTGCGGGGAATGTTCAAGCTGCAAAACCATTGACTCCTGTTCAAGCTTAGACGTAACTGAAATCGATGCTGCCTCTCACAATGGCGTGGATGATGCCAGAGAATTAATACAACACAGCAACTTTGCCCCAGCGATGAGCCGTTACCGCATTTGGATTTTAGACGAGTGTCACCAACTCAGTACCAGCGCTCAAAATGCTCTCCTCAAATGCCTTGAAGAACCTCCGGCTCATGTGGTGTTTATTCTCTGTACGACTGAAGCACATAAAGTCCTGCCGACAATTATCTCCCGCTGCCAAACTTTTAACTTCCGAGCCTTGTCAGTTGATGCTATTGTCGGACAATTGCACAAAATTAGCTCTGCTGAATCTATTGCGATCGCAAGTGAGGCCATGCGGGCGATCGCTCGCACCTGTGACGGGGGGTTAAGAGATGCCCTGCAATTACTTTCTCAGCTTTCACTGCTAAACTCAGAGATTACCCTAACTCAAGTTGCAGAAGTATCTGGCAGTATCAGCGAGCAAGAGTCGATCGCCCTTCTCAAAGCCATTCATTCTGGCGATACCCTAAGCGTACTGCAATCTTCGAGAACGCTCATTGACAGCGGCAAAACCCCTAAACTTATTCTCAGCAGCTTGCTAGCAGCAATGAGAGATTTGCTCATTGTCAAATCAACGCGCCACTGCCAGAATTTAATTGCAGGGCCAGTAGGCTACTCACAACTGCGATCGATCGCTCTTCATCTGGATTTTGAAACAATTGATGCGGCTTGTGCACAATTGCAGAAATCAGAATTTCAATTGAGAACTAGCACCAATGCTGCTACCTGGTTAGAAGTCTGCCTGCTGAACTTGATGCTGTCAAGCAAACCCGCTGCCCCCGAAACGCGGTTGCCGGCAACTTCCCAATCTAATCAGCCTGACAAATTTGATAAAACCCCTCAAAAAATAGAGGCAGATTCTCCTGACTTTGAAACAACTTGGGCGCAAGTAGTAGCAGCAGCGAAACCAGGCAATCGTAGCCTATTAAACCGCGCTCAAATTGCCGAACTTTCGGCTGATTCATGTGTGTTAGCAGTAGAAAGAAAGTACGCGAACAAGTTTCAGAGTCACCTTGAATCCGTGCAGCGGATTGTTACTAAAGCTTTAGGCCGCTCGGTTACTGTCACTGTCAAACAACAGGAGGAGTTAGCAGCATGATTAGCATCCTAATTGGGAATGACACCTACGCAATTGAACGAGAAGTTGAAAAGTTTAAGACTCAAACTCATCCTCTCTGGCGAGATTTCAACATCCATCGGTTTGATGCTTCTTCCCTGGATATAGCTATTTCTGCGGCTGCTTCAGTTCCTTTTGGTGTCGGAAGTAAACTTATCGTAGTTGAGAATTGTGATTTCAAGCAATTTGGGGAGACGGGGCTAGAACTACTGCAAATCTTGCCCCATTTACCTACCACAACGCACTTAGTTTTCACTGCTGCTGTTATCGACAAACGGCTCAAGGTAGTCAAGCATTTATTGCTGTTTGGTAAACTTAAGGAGTTTACTCTCATTCCTCCTTGGCGTACTGATTTAATTGAAAATGCGATCGCTGCTACTGCTAAACAGATGAATCTCTCAATTGCCAGAGATGCTGTCAGTTATCTAGCGGTAGCGATTGGTAACGATTCTGCTAGAAGAGTTAGTGAACTGGAGAAATTAGCCATTTATGCTGCGGGCGATCGCATTACCAAAGAAGCTGCTAAAATCCTCGTTCCAGCTACCACAGCCAACTGTTTTCAACTGGCAGAAGCTCTTTTAAAAGGTCAAGCAGTGGCGGCAATTAAGGTGCTTGATGAATTGCTATCTCGGGCAGAGTTTTCTTTAGCAATTATTGCTACTCTTCAAACTCAGTTTAAAACTTGGCTGTGGGTAAAAGCTACTCTGGATTCCGGCGGCAAACTTTCTGATAGTGAAATTGCTAGTATGTGCGGAATTAGTAACCCCAAACGGCTGTATTTCCTTAAGCAGGAGGTTAAGGAAGTATCTGCGAACTTCTTAAGTCGATCGCTATCCATTTTGTTTGATTTAGAAATTGCCCTCAAAACCGGAGAAAAGTCTGATTCAATGTTGCCTGCTTTGCTCAGAATCACTCAACTCACTAAATAACAGAAAAGGCTGCCGAATTAAATTGGCAGCCTTTTACAGCGTATCCCAGATTTCTGGAGTGCAGTAGGGACACGGCATTGCCGTGTCCCTACGTGGATTTATCAATCCGGGATGTACTTCATAAACGTGGAATCTGCTGTATTAATCCTGTTTTTTTTGTTTTGGGGTAGCGATCGCCACTCTAACATTCTTCTTTTCCTTCTGCTATATTTTTAGGGACTCAATCCCAAACTTAACCTCACTTCTTGCGGGACTTCTTTGCAAAACTTTAATGCTTGACGTGCTGTATCCTTATCAGCAGAAGCCCCTGGATAACGATAAGCAACCGCAAAAGCAGTTAACGCTAAAAGTTTCTGGCGAGAAATATCATAATTAGGTTCAACAGGTAAAAGTAAATCCAATAAAAATGTCAAATTATGAGTTTTACTAAAACTAATTCCCGCAAAGCCGTAGTAAAATCCCCTTCAGCTTTATCAACCCATTCAACTGTTAGCGGATTCATAAATCAGCTTTCCTTTTTCTATAATTTCTCGCAAAAAAAATCATTCCAGGCTAGGCGTTGCTCAATCTCTACAGGAGTTCGCACTAACAAATCTATGGCAAACTTTGGTTGAACTTTATTTAAAATTTCCCAAGTTTTGCGAAAATTGCTCCCTTTGTATGGCAAAATCACTAGCAGATATACATCCGAGTCATTTTGAGGGTTTCCATAAGCATAGGAGCCAAATAAAATAATTTTTTCTGGCTGAAATTCATTGACAATAGCCTGACTTAATTGCATGATGTTCTCCCTTTCTATCATACTCAATCAATGCTCCTTTATTGATTTTTTTGTAATTAAGACCAGTCTCAAATAGGAATAAATTGCATTTAGTTTAATCAATTAAATTTATTCTAGCATAATTGTAAAGTCTGTCAAGATCGTCTTAAGTCTAAAAGGTTGTAACTCCTACCAAAAGCAGTCCGACTCCCAGTTGGTTTTTTTATTAATTTCCTCTCTCGTTCTTTTTCCTACCTATCGGTAGTAAGAGAGAAAAGATTCATTCTTAGAGTGACCAATGCCTCCCAATTATATCAACCTTCTTTCCCAACTAATAGCCAGACATGATTTTCACCAAAATAACTTCCCAGAAGCAAGCCACTTGCAGCCAACTGCAACAGCCGATTTGTGTGAGTTTTTAGGCGAAGAGGTTATTTATCAGACAATCGCGACTGCTACAACTCCTAAGCTCTACAAAATTCCTCAAGACTTGCCACCTTCAATAATTTCTGCTTTGCACAGCCAAGGCATTGAACAGCTTTATTCGCACCAAATTAAAACACTCAAAGCCGTGCGCCAGGGCAAAGATGTCATCCTCAGCACAGCAACAGCTTCTGGCAAATCTTTAAGTGCGTACTTGCCTATTTTAGAGGGCATTCTCCAACATCAATTTACTGCACTCTCTATTTATGGCTTGAAAGCTTTAACAGCCGACCAAAGTCAAAAACTTGCCGATTTGCTCCAACTGATTCCTGAGCCTGCCCGCCCGCGTCTTGCCCTTCTAACTGGGGATACTCCTCCCAAAACCAGAGAACAATTATTAGCTGCAAACCCTAGCATAATCAGCGCAACACCAGAGTTAATTCACTATGCGCTGAAAGGCGTTCACTGGAGTCAGCCTTGGCAGCATTTTTTAAGTCGCCTCCGCTATATTGTCCTAGATGAAGCTCACACTTTTAACGGAGTTTACGGAGCTAACATGGCTAGCTTAATTCGCCGCTTAAAATTGGCAGTAGACGAGCGCGGGGGTTGTTCTCAAAAACTGCAATTCCTGATGTTGAGTGCTACCGTTGGCAATCCCGTAAAATTAGCCAAGTTACTATCTGGTAGAAGTCGAAAGCGAAATATCAATAAACCCGAGCGGTTAGTTTGGATTAACTCTAGCGGAGCTGCTGTCCCAGAACGGCAATTAATTGTTACTAAACCGACTCATGATGCTAATTCAGATGTTGCTCGCATCATTATGTTTTTGTTGCAGCAAGGGAAAAGCGGAATTTGCTTCGGTAACGGCAGACAAGCAATTAAGAACTTGTGGGCAACTTTTAAGCAAGAAGCTGTAACTCAAACTAACTCGGGAATTGAGTCGCAAGTAGCAATTTTCTACGGCAGTTTAACAAGCGAGCGCCGCATGGAAATTATTAACTCTTTGCAGTCAGGAACAGTTAAGTGTATCCTCAGCACTAGCGCTCTCGAAGCAGGAATTGATTTGCCTCAACTTGATTTTGCTATTATTAGGGGATGGCCGGGAAGCTTGCAAGCTTTTAGGCAGAGGGCTGGCCGGGCTGGTCGCACAAACTCCGGTTTAATTGTTTTCATTCCCATTGCACAATCACCTTTGGATAACTATTTTGCCGATCGCCCTGAATTGTTAGTGTCAGCCGAATCTGAATTGGTGAGCTTTAATGCCAATTATCCCATAGATATTGCCAAACATTTGATGTGCGCGGCTGTCGAAACAGGCATTCCTGTCAGTAAGCTCAAGCACTACTTTGGCAAGAGCGCTCCTCAAATTGCAACGGCTTTAATTGAGCAAGGTGTTCTTCACAAAAGTCGGGATAAATTATGGGCTAAGGGCTTTCCCCATAAAGATGTAAACTTTCGAGGGGGAACGGGTGCTAGCACGATACAACTGGTGGATGCGGAGACTCAAGAAGAGATTGAACTCCTCAGTGCGGAGATTGCTTATCGAGAGGTATTTCCTGGTGCTATTTACCGCACGCAAAACTCAGACGGCTGTTTGGTGACTTATACTTCGCGCTCGCTCTTGAATGGCAAAGCTATTTTGCAAAACACCCCTGAAACTCGACTGTTTACTGTAGCGATTAGCCACACTGATACCAGTCTCAAGCAGAATTTGAGTTTGCCTCAACAAATCCCGTTGGTCATTCCAGAAGTTGAAGGAAATGTTCAAACCAATTCAACGGATAGTAAGGCAATTCCAGCTCAAGCTATTCTGGAACTGGTTTGGGGAGAAATTAGCCAACTCGTCACTGGTTATCAATTATTAACTCGCAATTACGAGTTAACTTGTCTCAATAGAAAGTGCGTCAATTACAGAGAGCATTTACCAAAATGTACTGCCTGTCCTGTTTGTGGCAAGAGAACTCGCTCTGCTGAGCTAACATCGGTTCTTAATGAGGTAAACTTTGAGCAACCTTACGAAATCAAATTTGCGACTCCTGTACTGCAAATTAGTTTTAATTCCCCGGTTGAATGTTATCTGCAACAGGTAGTAACAGCTACTCGCCAGGAATTGCTTCAATCTCAACAGCAGATGGAGCCCGGATATCAGCAATTGTGGGAGTACCCCGCGAATTTGTTGGCTATTCACAGTTTCGGCCATCAAATTTTAGCAGCTTTACCTCTGACTATTTTGGCTTCCGCTAATGATGTGAATTTTGTGGTAGAGAAGAGAGGTGCAAATGACTATGCAGGACTCTTTTACGATTTAGCAGAAGGAGGTTCGGGAACCTCGGAAGCTATTTTTCGTTCTCTCCCTCAATTAGCTCATGCGGCTGCTGAGTTAGCCCGCAGTTGTTCTTGCAGTTCTGGCTGTCCTAAATGTTTGATTCAGTCGGGATGCCCTGATGGTAACAAAGCTTTACTCAAGCAGGTGGGGCTGCTGCTGTGCGAAGCATTTTCTACTCCTCAAATATCAAAATAATTGGTGGAATAGACGGCTGAGAAAGGGGAATGGGGAGAGAGAAATAGGGAAGAGGGGAGTGGGGAATAGAGTGTAGCTTTTTTGTTTGAAAAAAGCTACACTGTATTCCCAATTTTTTTTACTGTTTTTATTAAACAAGACGCTGCTTGCATCAACATAGAATTGTGCGAACCGCTACTGCGGTTTTTAGGGGTGCATTTTTCAGACTTGCACTCATGAAAAACAAGCTTGTCTTGCCAATCATTGACTCCAAAACTAGAGAGTCAATGCTGTTACATTTCAGAAATCAACCCTATAAACCAAAGAAAAAACAAGCTTTAATCCCCAACCTCAAACGAGATTTAAAGCCGGGCTGGCTTTTAACAATTCTCGCACAAATAGACCGATGTTTGTGGGGAAGGTGGGATTATTGGGCTTTGTGTCAAGCTGTCCCTAGTCATGCCTGGATGCGGTGGAAGATGGAGCCAATGCTAGCCATTCTGGAAAACAGAAAACCCGAAAATTTACCCAAATTTGTAATTGAGGAAACTTTGCCAGCAGAACCGATTCCCCAAATTGAATGGCAGCATTCTTCTGCCGCAGAAGCCATGTTAGATAATAGCCTCAATTGCATTCCCCAACACGGAGAATGGAAAACTTGGTCAGCTTGGGACTATTTGGAGTTTTTCTTGGACTGGGTTTTGTTCGCATTCGGACATCCAGCTTATAAAATGTTACCCAAAGAACCCGCCGGCTGTGAAGGTGCATCAATGCGCCTTTATCAGATGTTTGACCTGTCAATTCTCATGCTGTATCCTGAAGATTATATGGGCAGACTGCTACCCCAAATCTGCGGAAAGACTGCTCAAAAAAGTTCAGGATTTTATCCGACACCCTTAGCTTTGTGCCAGTTGATATCTAAGTTGGTCAGTGGTGATAAGACAGAGCGAATTTCCAGCTTCAATGAACCTGCGTGCGGTACGGGTGCTTTAATGTTAACACAGTCGAATTACTGTCTGAGCGGTATCGGTCAAGATATAGACCCTACTCTGTTAAAATGCGCTTTGTTTCAGTTTTATCTGTTTTCACCTTGGCTGGCTGTTCCGATTTGGTGGTTGGGTCAAACTGATTTGCTCCTTGGCAATAGTTTAAGTAGCGATCGACCCCAATCAACGAACGCCACTTATTGGTATAATGAGTGGTTTGAGCCTGTCGAGTCTCAGGCTAAAAATGATACTGATTGTCCTGTCGAACATGAAATAAGTTCAGGAGAAAGCTCAGAAGTTATTGACTTGAATGATCAGACATTAATTCACTCAAATCCATTAGTTCAAGAAGTTGTTAAGGGCAAACACCGACCCAGAAAGATGACGACATCGCCTCACCAATTTACGCTGTTTAATTTAGACGAGTTCTAGCTCAATACCTACCTATCGAACGATTGTTGTGGTGCAGGTGAAGAGTTGAGTAAATCGCATTTAAGGTTTTTTTCACTGTTAGCAACCAAGCTACCGATATTGCTGGCAAGCTATCACGCATGAGTTCGTAATTCGGAAAGCAACAAGCCGAAGAAAGCGCCGTCAGACACTCAGTTGCGAGCGCGACTACACAACCAATTTAGGGTGCATAAACGTCAGAACCACTAATTTATCAATGTCTATGCACCCTAAATGACTCGCTTGCTTTAGGGTGCATAAACGCCAGAACCACTAATTTATCAATGTCTATGCACCCTAAACATCGGTAATTTAGGGTGCATGGATGCCAAAACCATTAATCTATCAATCGCTATGCACCCTAAACACCGGTAATTTAGGGTGCATGGATGCCAAAACCATTAATCTATCAATCGCTATGCACCCTAAACGCCGATAATTTAGGGTGCATGGATGCCAGAACCAGTAATCTATCAATGTCTATGCACCCTAAACGCCGATAATTTAGGGTGCATGGATGCCAGAACCAGTAATCTATCAATCGCTATGCACCCTAAACGCCGATAATTTAGGGTGCATAAACGTCAGAATTACTAATCTATCAATCGCTATGCACCCTAAAAACTTAAGGCTTGAGCTTGCCCAGATAGAACGAATGATGCGTGCCGCCCTTACGAAATCTCAAGTAGGCATAGGGGCCGCATCCTTTGATTGTCTTGGATTCGATGTATCCCGTACTACCGCGCGCACCAGTAGCAGCCATTTTTTCTTCCCGTTTTTCTTCCCAGTCTGAGTCGGCTTCCAACTCCGACAACCTTTTCTCTTCAGCGTCAATTAGCACGTCAATTGCATCGAGAAGGTACTTGAGCTCTTCCAGCTTAAGTTGATAGCAATCCTGCAACACGCTGTGCAGCGTTGCAATTTTCACGGAACAACTGCGCTTTTTGGGCATAACCAGTCAAATTTATGGGGCAAAAGCGATAGCATACTCTGCAAATATCGAGTCATTGCACCCTAAACTGATAGAGCACAAGCGGGCTAAAGTTTCCACTCACACCTCGTGTCTTGTACAATTTCTAGTATAGGCTTACCGCTTGTTAAAACTGTAGCACAGATATAAGGTCGAGCATGGGACGGAAACAGAGATCGCCTTCAGGCATTGTTTTTCGGGCACGAGTTGCGCGACAGACGCCGGAAAAACTTGAAAAGCTTGCAGCTTCGATGGGTCACTTGTACGGAGGCAAGGGAAAACCCGGTGCCCTACTAGATATGCTGGCATCTGGAGATTTGGTTCTCGTACCAAAAACCGCAACAGATGTCATCAAATCTGTGGCACAGTTTTTGGAAGAAACCGAGCAGCCTGCCGTCAAATTGGATGGTAAGCGGGGGGACGGTACTCAAACAATTCCTGCCGGGTCACAGCAAATCTAGACCGGTCTGTTCCTGATGTTGGTAAAACAAACGATGCTTGAGTGCGAATTGCTTGAATGTCCTCAGAACTCCGTTCAAAAGACAGCACAAACTGAGTCCTTTGATAGCGCAAGTCAGCAATTGTTACCTCCCCGGGCTTCCCTTTACAGATGGTGAGTGCTTGGGAAACAGCTAATCGTCTCTAATCTCACACAAGATTGGATTAAAACTGTGCGTTTTTTTCCACCTCCTTGTAAGCGGGTATTACTTATTTAGTTGAAATACCTTGCTTGAATAACACTTCAGTTAGTGGCAAAAATGCTTTTTTAAATTAAAAAAAACATAAATTTTGGCTTGCTTTCAACTAGGAAATTGGTAATTTTTTTTCCATGATTCTACAATAAAAGGCGAGGCAGTGTCAGGCGATCGCCTGACAGGAGTATTTTTGCTTAAAGACTATCCAATCGAACGCGAGGTATGAATATTCTCAACATTGCTTCATGCTCTGTGACAGTTGAGGGTGCAGGATGTGGGCTATAAATTTTTAATCCTATTCCGCACTCCCGGACTTTTTCTGTGGCGATCGCCGCTATTGCTCAGCCTTTTATAATCTGAGCAATGTACCTCCTTACTCTATCCGACCTCAATCAAACTATTCATACTAGCCCAGTACAAGAGCCACCTCTTGTTCCTTCCTATCTGCAAGAACGCTTGCAACTGCTTGTCAAGCAAATTTTAATGGGATTACCTGTGGAGCCAATTCTCAACAGTCACCCCCAGTTCCAGCAGTGGGTTTTCCAGCTCCAAGAACTAGCGCCATCACTGTTTTTACCGCAGCGAAAACTGTTTGTTGACATTCCAATTCAAACAAAACTAGACCGAACAAAAAGGGGAGTGACAGAAGAAAGTTCTTCCCCTTCTCCTCCATTTAAAGTGATACAAGTCCGTGCAAATGTGGGTCTAGTCAAAGGGACGCCCAAACTATTTGAGTGGGCGATTCGCCATCCTGTACTGACTTGGCAAGACCGAGTTAAGTTGTGGGTAGCTGCCGAATTCTTCGAGATCGAGCCTCACAAGCTACAACTGATTATTTTGGCACTGCACCCGACTCAACCTGCAGAAAAAGTTCTGTTTGCCTGGGACAGCAAGCAACACCGACACACTCAAAATTGGCTTTTGACTACCATTGAACGAGAGAGAAAACAAACAGTTATCAAGCTCAATGGTCATCTAACACCTCAACCGAAGGAAGTAGCAACAGCTATCAATTTGGATGAAATCAATTTGGATGAAATCAACGAAGTGTCGATCTAATATGTTCACATTTTGTTGTCATCTTCCTATCGAGAGATATCCACCTATTCCCGACGCAATCGCCCATTAATACTTTTCTTCTTTCCATAGGAGGATGACACTCTTTAATATGAGAAAAAACAATAGATATGGATAAAATGTAGTAGGAATGTTAACCGTGACTGCAATTACCGCCACCCAACCAAAAACAAGCCAACTAAAAACCATCCTGATAGTTGAAGATGACCCGATGATGCAGCTCGGTCTACAGCATATCCTCAATAACCAACCCCATTTAACAGTTGTCGCACAAGCTGTTAACGGCAACGAAGCCGTCAGTGCTGCACTGCAACACCAACCAGACATCGCCCTGATGGACATTGACTTGCCCGGAATCGACGGTATTGCAGCCGCGCAGCAAATCAGAGCCGCACTGCCGCATACTCGCATCCTGATGCTCACCCACCACAGCAATCCAACTCAGGTAATGGCGGCTTTGTCAAGCGGCGCTCACGGCTACTGCGTTAAAGGCACTAACGCAGAACAACTTCTAGCAGCGATTACGACTGTGCAAGAAGGTGGCAGTTACCTAGACCCTAAGATTGCCGACTGCGTGCTGCAAAATCTCAAAACGCCACTGCCCGAAAGCTATGCGAATGACGACATCAAGCTGACAGAACGGGAAATGCAGGTTTTGCAGCAGCTAGTTGAGGGTAAAAGCAATAAACAAATCGCCGCTCAACTAGGAATGAGCGTCCACACCGCCAAAGGTCATGTAGAGATGATTATAGCTAAATTTGAAGCGAGCGATCGCACCCAGGCAGCCGTTAAAGCACTGCGTTTGGGCCTGGTTTAGTCGTTAGAGTTAAGAAAGTGACATTTTCCTACACCTGTAACCGGGTTGCTCAACGGTTCAAAGATTAATGTTGTAGTTGCCATTGTTCCCAAAACTCCTAGGGTTTCTGCATATTTTAGAGTGACGGCAGTCCAACTGAAGGAAACGCTAATTTTGCGTATTTAAGAAGTGACATCGCAATCGAGATTAACTGTTCCTAGTGGGGGCAGCAGTCTTCGAGATCATTTTTGGCTGGCGCGATTGTGAATAAATGGCGTCATGAGATTTCATTTCTAAAGTTTATCAAATAGGCGCTCGTATTTGATAAACTTTAGAAATGAAAAATTACCGTCTCTGACAGCTTGTCAATCTTCAAACTTTGGCAATGTCAACCAAAACCTCGCTCCTTTTCCCAATTCGCTATCAACGCCAATCTCTCCGCCGTGAGCCTCAACAATTTGCCTGCAAATGTAAAGTCCCAATCCCAATCCTTGCCTTAAACTAACTCCAACTCCCCTCGTGTAAGGCTCGAATAATCTTGCACATTGCTGAGGAGAAATTCCGGCCCCATTGTCTGCAACCGTACAGCGAACCATCTCACTTTCCTTTTTAGCTTCTACAGTCAAAATAAACCCAGACTGATTGTATTTAACAGCATTGTCGATCAGATTGCCAAACACCCGCCAGAGCTGCTGGGCATCAGCATTGACTAAAGGCAAATCGGCTGCAAAAAGCTGCTTAACCTTGACTCGATGCTGGTTGAGAATTGGTAATCTTTCAATAAGAATATTTTGGACTAAAGCGGGCAGCGACAGCGGCTTCATGGCTAAAGAAGCACTTTTTACATCAAACTGTTGTGTTGCTGTTAGTGACTCAATCAACTGGAGTTGGCGCGAACAACTTTGCACCATAACCTCCACAGTCCGCCTATCAATAGCAATGTTACTGGCAGCATCATTGAGGCGACTTCGCAGCAGCAGCGACATTCCCGATAGAGGCGATCGCAAATCGTGCGAAACAGCGTGCAACAGCATTCTTAAATTGGCTTCTGCTTGCTGTCTTTCTTGAATTTCCTGGCTGAGCTGAACATTTTGTGTAGCCAATTGCACGTTAGCGCAGCGAAGTTGTTGCTGCAAGCGCTGCATTTTAAGTTGGGCAGATACCCGCGCTAACACTTCAACAGGCTCAAAAGGTTTTATAATGTAGTCAGCACCGCCCGCCTCAAACCCTTTTACTTTGTCAAATACATCATCTAAAGCGCTGATGAAAATTATAGGGATATCACAAGTAGCTTCAGATGCTTTAAGTTGACGGCAGACTTCATAACCATCCATACCGGGCATTTTTATGTCTAGCAAAATCAAGTCGGGCGCTTGCAACTCTACTGCTTTTAAAGCTCGCTGTCCACTAATCAACTTCCTGACTTTGTAACCGTTTTCAATTAGCACTTGAGACAGCAGTTGAATGTTGGCTGGAATATCGTCAACAATCAAAATGTCAGCCAAAAATTGTTTAGTTTGCTCCATTATCGATCGCCACCAAATGACAGATTTTTAAGTTTTGTCCGAATATTGCCAACCGCTATTTTCTCAGCCGCGCTGTTCGCACCAGCAGCATTAACAGGCGACTTAACATCAGCCACAGTCACGGGTTCTTCTGGATCGTTCGGATGTGGCAGCAATTGGTAAGCGAATCGAATTCGCTGATCCAGCTCTTCATCTATATTGAGCAGTTTACCCGTCTGCTGCTCTACTGACAAAGCTTTCGCCCGCCTTTCAAGCTGCGGTCTGATGCTGCTGTCCCACAGTTGTTCAGACTCTTTAGCTCGCTTTATGTCGCCTGGCCGCACCGGAATCTTGAGAGGGTAGGGAAATAAAGCTTCCGTCCCCGTTGCGTAGGCCGGTGAAGTGATGACGCACTTGCCTTGAGGAAACCTCAGAATTTCGTCAGGACTAATCAGCGGTTTCTTTTGCAACTGTTCGCTCCAGTTGACAGAACGGCTCGTTTGTTGCCCCGTCGAGCTGCCGGTCGATCGATTTTTTACCAGCACTTCCACTTCCCCGTACCGCTTAGAATATTTCTCGGCTGTCTCAAAATCGCCGGGGTTGAAGAGGACGTGAGTTGACAGAGCACTGGCGATCGCAGCCCCTTTTTTATCCCCATAGAGATTATAGAGTTGATTTAGTGATTGAATGCCAACAATCGGCACGCCGCCAGCAGAACGATATTCGTTAGCCCACTGATCCATTCTGTCGAACTTGAGAGACGGAAACTCGTCTAAGCAGTACAAAAATGGGTCAGAACGTACCCGACTCAAATTAGACACCACACATAAGTGAATAGCAGCAGCTAACAGCGGTCCCACTACAGTGCGCCTTTGGTCATCTAATTTGAAAATAATGCACTTTTTGCCTTCTAAAGCAATCGGAATGGTGCTGCGACCAATAAATGCCCGCAGCAAATCTTTTTGAATGAAACTGGAGTAGGTTGCCTCTGCGGTTGCCTTAATGCCCGCCACTGTTTTTTCAGCATCTTTTGAACTTAATAACTGCGAAAAACTAGAGGCAATCCACCTGTCCATTTTGAGGGGATGACCGTCGGGTCGGTGAACGGCGTGGTCGATGCGCTTGACCAAATCAGGCAGTTGAATAATTGCGTACACAAAAGCTAAATCCGGGTAAGGACTGCTTTTTGCCAACTGCACTAAACCCTTCGCCATCAACTCGCCTGCTTTCTCAAAAAACTCATTGCCTTTACTCTCCCCCGGACTAGCATTTCGAGCAATTACTTGTCCAATTTCTGCTGCCATTACTGCATCTTGTGCATCTCTCATAAAATCCAGAGGATTGATAGTGCCGCTGTAAGCTTCCCCTGGCGCAAACACTTGCACATCGTAGCCATAGCGCACTGCAAGGGGTGCAAGCACTTTCATCTGGTCTCCTTTTTTGTCGTAAATAATGGCAGGAAAACCTTGCTGGAATGCACTTTCAACCATCCGGTCAATGACGCTGAATGTTTTGCCAGAACCCGGAGCACCAATGACTAAAGTTCCGCGTTCTGCGTGGGGAAACCAAACCGTCGGATTTGCACCTAATAGCGTTTGCAATCGAGCACTCAATCCCTGACAACCTTTAAACCAATAAGTCGGCGTACCGCTCCACAAAGTAACGGGCTGCCGTTTTTTTTCTTTCATTTGCTTGAGGGCAGAGCCTGTGGCTGCCAATTTTTCTGCCGTCCCGCACAGCCGCCCGGAGGTAATTTTACCCTTCCCATTTCCAACTAATTTGGAAGCAATAAGTAAGCCTGCCATTAGCCCTAACATTGCCAGTCCCTCTGGCTTCATAAACTGACCCAACAACCCCCCCAAATCTATGCTAGTTAACGAACGTTTAGGAGGTTGAACTGCCATTGGTACTAAGGTAGCTTTGTGAATTTTAGGCAGAAATTGCAAATTGTTCATTTTTTTTAGCTTTTAAAAAAACTAAAGGATTCAGATAGCGGCTATCGCCTCAAGGGGGAGACCCTTACAAAAATAGGTAAACAATGGTAAGAAGCAATAACGCGAAATCTCCAAGTAAGACAATACAGAATTCTAGTGGAAACTCCAACACGCAAAAGAACAAGAGTGCTGATTATTACGAGATAGATCCGGAGCTATTCAACAGTGAATACAACCAAACTCGCAAGCCCTCTTTGCCCTACGGAATCGTGATTAACGATAACCCAGCAGGTATTTTGCTCCCGAACGACCAGCTTGCCAAAGCCGAGTGGCACGCAATGCCTAATCAAGAGGAATTGACAACGGTCGAACTAAGCGAACAAGTGACGGGCTTACTGCTCCAAAAAGCGAGAATGTTGGTATTAGCTTTTGTGCCTGAGTACATCCGCTACAAAGATATTGAAGAAAATGGAGAATTAGCAGGTACTTTTATTGGGCTTTACGACGAATATCGCGATGCCCTCGATAAAAAGACGCAGGAAGTGTGTTCCGAACACGCTCTCATCTTTCTAAATCCCAAAAACCAACCCCTGCATCAGGTACCGATTGTCGTCCGCTTCAAGAACGTAGCCCTGTGGAGCTTCAAGAGCGCTAGAGAAGAATTTTACCGCAATTTGGAACGAGCATTTGCTGATTGCTTTGGGAGAGATTACAGCGGTAAAAATGACAAGTGGCGCTCTTTGGGAGTGTTGAATGTCGAGTTTAGAGCTCTTAAAGAAGGGGAAGGCAAAAATAAATCCTTTTGCTGTAAAACTCACAGCATTACTCAGCCAACTGATGCTAATTTTCACAAGCTATTTCTCGGTCAAAAACCACAAAAAAAATTGATTTGGGGACTGCACAATAGCATTGCTGGCTTCATTGAGGCTAGCGATGCCCAGTTGCCAGCTATAGCTGCTGGTGTCGAACCTGAAGTCCAGGCGTTGCCAGAAAGCGTAACTAACCGCAAAAATCGAGGTAAATTGTCACCCCCTCGCAAAATTGCACAAGTTGAAGGAGGAACAGACTCAGAATTAGAGGAGTTAGATGAATTTTCCGAGGCGGCTGAGGTTGAAGTTGAGGTTGATTCAGAAGAAGATTTTGACTTCGATGAACCCGCAGACTACTAAACACTAACCATCTTTGAAAAGCTGGCTGTCAGCAAGTTGATAGGTAAGGCCGTCGTAGCAAAATTGAAGCTGGCGGCGGCCTTCTTTGGAAAGCTGATTCACTCCTAGACAAGGCAAACCCTCGTGCGAAGAACTGTCAGCCTTAAACAAAGGAGTTTTCGGCGGTTTATGGGGGTCGAGATAAGCTGCAAATACTTCTGTTGGCATTTGACTTGAATCATTAGGAATTAAGTAGCCAACATAAAGGCAGCCTTTTGTGCCGCACAGAGTGGAATTATTGAAATCATAAAGGTTCAGCCGTCCTACCGAGCCATTAACTTGCCACACTCGCATTCTCTTAATTGCTTCCGCCGCTGCACTTTGCCTAGCCGCTACTTTGAGTTCTGGAAGGCTGCTGTGTTCCTTTACGATTAGGGTTAAAGTTTCTTTTGGAGTGACTCGCAAAGCTTGTTGCCAAGAAGCTGGTGCGGTTGTTGCTGAACTAGAATTCGTGCAAGCAACTGTCCCCAATAATAGCGACAGCGCGGTAAAAACTGTCAAACCAATGCGAAACCAGTAACCAAGTTGATTTAACCAAACCGGGGGGTTGACAATCTTTTGGGTGCCTGCAGTTTGCTGCTTAACTCTATTTTGTTTAACCATTTGTTACTTCACTCCTACAAAATACAAGAAAAAACAGGACACTAAAGCAGAAGAAAAAGACAATAAAAGAGAGATTGTTTGGCTGAACTAAGCTGTTGTATGTCTAAATCTTACAGTCAATTTTTATGACTTCCTTCGGGGAATACAAAACGACTCTACAATTTAGATCCTGAACAGCTTAGAAGTCATATCTAATCAGTTGACATCGGAATTATTATCTCTCTCTTCTCTTTCTCTGTGTCCTCTGTGTCCTCTGTGGTTTAATCATTCCGATACTACCAATTTTGATATCAATGCCATAAAATTAATGGTTTCAGCAATTAAAAACGTCCTGGTTGTAGAGAAGGTTGTTAGACTTGTTAATAACTTGCTTTTCCACCTCCTCTTTCCCCTGGTTCAATGGGAGAGTGCAGCCGTGCCAAAACTAATTGCTAGTCCCAAACCAATTAGTATCAGAAAAATTTGCTGCTTTCGCTTGTGAAAAAGTCGAATTAAAAACCACATTCCCCCCAAAAAAGAGCTAATGAACAGCGCAACCTTAATACTCAAACTAGCATTTAAAGTAATGCCGGAGCCGACAGAGTTGGTGATGCCATTGCTGTCACCAGAATTTGCTTGGCAATTGTCGCTGGTATTGTGGTTATAAAGCTCTCGAACTTTTTCCCCGTACTGTTTGAGAGAGTAGCCGCCTAAAATGTTGGAATAGCTGGCATCAATTTTACTGCCAGAACCCCCAAAGTGTTTTTGCGCTACTCGCTCAATTAAGCGATCGCCCTTGAACACCTGCCCAGTTTTAGGGTCAATTTCCTGTTGGCTGCTGACTAAGTTCTCAGCTAGAGAATTTTGCAAGACTTTATCCTGAACAGCAGGAGGAAAATATTGGAAGAGTTCCTCTCTTGTAGGTTTTTGGCCTTTGTTGACGTTCAGGATAAAGTTAGCCCCCCCTGGAATTGAGCTGACAGCACGCTGCACGTCTTCCCGGTAACTCATCAACTGATAGCGACCGATCGCCCGCCCGCAGTTGCGAGATCCTTCGGTACAAACCATCTCGCCAATAGCTTCGTAATCGCCACTGGCTGCATTTTCCAAATTGGCGATTCCTTCGGAAAGCTTCGCTAATGCCTCCCCTAATGAAGCCACATCCACACCGTTAACGTAAGTTGCGGGGCGCGCGCACTCTCGCTTGGATTCAGGTACAGGCTGAGTTAGTAAAGGGTTTTCTTTAGTTTGATTTGAACTCAGCGGCTTTGAAGGTTTTGTTTCAGAGGCGACGCCTTTTGAGCGAGAAATACTGTTAGAAGAACCGCCATCCAATCGACCGACAAACATAGGCGAATTAACGCTGTAACTGAGAAACGGAACCGGACCAATAATGTAAGGTGATTTGCCGCAGGGCAAACTAAACCTGAAGTACAGAGCCGTGTCAACAGTATCGCTGGTTTCTGACGGTTCCATTACTACTACTTTAAACACTTCCCCAAAAGGATGCCGGCCCGTCGGTTCCCAACCGGTCAAACAGCCAGAACCGCCTCGCACTTCCTGGTATTTGCCACTAATCCACTGCTTGCCTTCTAGCGGCCCTGTGGCGCGGCGACCGACGTTTTCCATGTCGTCGAGTTCGATATAAGCGCAATCTTTCTCGCAGGCTACCGCAAATCCTTCTACATCAGAACCGGAAATTGTGTTATTGCGTTTGCTTTCGTACCGACTGTAAATCGTGTCAATTCGCATGATTGTGCTGCCAATAGACGCAATAGGAACCGGAAAATTAGAAAGTGGGACTTGACTCAGCAGCGGAATATTGCTGATGAGTTCCTCTGACCAGCCAGAGAACTGTTCTAAATTTACGCTATTAAGGTTGGGGATTTGGGCGATCTCAAACTCAGATAGATCAATTTGGTTAAGTTTTGCCTGCGCTAGTTGCGGTACTTGTTTTACAGCTTGACCAATTGGTAATTGGTTGATGTTAGGGTTCACTCCGGCTATTTGAGAAGATAAAGAAGCAATTGGAGCAACATCGCTCAATTGAAATTGGCTAAGATTCGGAACAATTTCAGCCAAGTGACCGACAGTTTGCTTACCAGCTAAGGGAAAGGCGGACAAGCTGATATTCTCTAAATTGATATCCCCTAGTGCCAATTGTTCAATTGCTTGCAAAGATAGAATTTCAGGTTTGACATCGTTAATGTCCCCCAACTTTAAGATGTTGTCAACAGAAGTGCCGGCTTGCCAGCTTCGACCGCCAGAACTTCCAGAACTAGCAACCGCGGGTAGGGAACTAAAGGTAATCTGGTTCCAATCTGGCAGCAAAACTCTAGATTGTTCTTTTTCCCAAATTTTAGTAGGTAAGGAACTGGCGCTAGCAATTAATGGAAAGCTGAAGAAAGTAATGCATATCGCAGCACAAATTAGGCAGAGTGTACTGGCAGCTATTAAGGCAGAGCCTATCTGGCTTGATTTTTTTAACTGCTTGGGACTGTTCATGGAAATCCTCTTGATGTTAACTAAAATCGCGAAAAAGAAAGCTGCTCTATTTTTTCTGAGTTGATGCGTCCAGCACTGCATTTCTCGATCTTCGCTTTTTTCTTTAATCAAGCTCCAGTTCCAACTGTGGATTCGGCCGGACTGCTGAATCTGTCCAAGGAGTATCTGCTAAGTTGGACAAATCATAAACATTTTCTTGGTAAGCGTCGTCAAAATTACCTTGACGAACTTCCCTAGGTGATGAGTAACCGACAGTCAAATCGGGTTGCGATTCGTAACCGGAGTTGTTATAGCCGAAATTAGGTTCGATCGATGAATTGTGCATGGTTTTTCTTAGTTTATGTGGTGAATAGTTTCAACTTAAATCGCATCTAGTTTTTGCAACTTCATCCCTGTGAGCGATTTCGTTCAGTAAAAATTACCCCCTCCACATGGAGGGGGTAGCTCTATGAAAGTTGTTTTGTAGTTTCTCTTTTGTACTGCATCCAGGTATTACCCATAGCTGTATGCCTGTAGCTATCAAGGGCGCGGTAGTCATCCCAAACGTTGTTTCCAAACCCCTTACTATTCAGTTGATTTCAGGTGTAGATCGCCCAGTCATACATAAATTTATCAACGTTAGAAACTGTATTAGGCTATCATCTAGTTATCGAGTTAGGTGTTGCAATTGAATCGCCCCATCCAGCTTCTTCGAGTTCGAGATATGCAGGTGGTTGATGCCCTCCTGACCTCGGTCAACCAAAAGCATTTAGAAGATGCCGCTACCCTCTGGGAACCAATCCTTAGAGGTAGTGGAGAAGAAGATGAATACTGGGATTGGGTTAGTAAAAGCTATAGAACTCAGTTTTTACCGGGAGATGAACTATATGCCATTGAGTGCGATGGCACAACTCAGGGTTTAATGACAATTGATATTTAAAAAAAACGCTGCTATATTGAGTCTCAATTAAGACGTAGATTGGTGTATATCAGGGCCCTAGCAACGGCTCCTTGGAATCGACCTGCTATCACCAATCCTCCTACTTACAAAGGAGTAGGTGGAAATCTGATAAATTTTGCGATCGCCCGCAGCGAAGAATTAGGATACCAAGGGAGAATAGGCTTGCACGCATTGCCTGGTGCGCTAGTATTTTATAGAAAATTGAGAGTGGGGCTGCTAGACTGCGGTCCAGATCCTGAAGAACCCGACAATCTTAATTACTTTGAAACATTAAGGACAGACAGATGAGTAAATCAATTCCCTCCGAGCCTCAATCCACAATAGATGATACAATCCGCCACCAGCGTTTGAGGGAGCTGGTAGAAGCTGAAGATGCAGCTAACGGAGAAGTTGGCTGCGGCCGGAATTTAGGAGATCGACCTTCAGTGTATCTGAAAACCTGTGGCATCAATATATCTGATGAGAAGTTAAGAAATTTGTTGAGGGAGTATTTGGGTCATTTATTGATGGAAATAGATTTTGACTCGATCGTCACCCAAGTGAGTTATTTTATAGAATCGCTAGTAGTGCAAGAAAGCAGTCGATCGCCGGATAGTCAACCGAAATTAACGCCCTTAGAATCAGTTGCAGAATACATTCCCACGCCAGAACTCAAACAGTGTATTGAATCGGAATTGGGAGAGTTTTGTTCGCCAAGTGCGATGGAGCAAATTGTTCTGTATACTTGCCAAGTAATTCACAATTCAATTCTACAACCCCGACATAAGTGGCTCCAACCTATTTGGGTGTTAAATTCTCTGGAAAAGGTGTATATTGCTCAGGCTTCTAGTTTAGATGCAGCAATTGCCCGAGTGAAAGCACAGTACCCTCACGAAACCGGAGAATTGCAAGTTATCAAAGTCGGAGGTGTTCTCGCGCCCGATCGAGTTATTTCCTTGGACTTGACTGACGATTTTAGATAAAAAAATTGCCCAGTTAACCGCGACAGATTATCCCGAAGCTCATCACTTCGGGCATATAAAAAACTTTTGCTTTGCACTGGCTGGAATTACTGTTGCCTAAGCCCTGAGATATTAGTTGACTCGCGTTGATGGGAGGTAACGAAGTCACTGCTATTCAAGTTCCCATAATGGCAAATGCAGCAGAAGTAATAGAACTAGCTGGTACATTAGACACTGTAGTTTAGACTAAAAAATGAGCGCAGCTAAAAGTAGCCACCTTTTAAGCTCAGGCAAGCTGTTGCTCAAAAACTCAAAAAGTAGAAGATTAAACAGCTAATCTTGAAGACTTTTTGCGTCGAGAAACCCGTTTTTTGACAGTGGGATAGCATGGTGCCTTAGTCCGTACCTTTCCTGTTTCCCAACCAGGAGATTTTCCCCTATGTTTAGGCAATTTCGTAGGAGTACCAATGTCAACTAAAACCGACAACATTGATTGGGCAACACGTCCAGGGGTTAAATTGGTGGTAGCAGATTGCCAAGGTAATACATTCTCAATCACTAAATCCCTAGCTAGCCAGAGTTGCCAAGTCATCAACGGCATTAAATCACTCCAACGCTCAGATTGTTCGGGAGTTCTCAAGTTAGGCAATGTCCAATGTAATCGTTGCTTAGCAAATCGATACCAATGATCCACTCCAAAACGTCGTAAATACTTAAACCAAACAGTTTCTAAGGGTAGAGTTCGTTCTCCCACCCAAGCCAACCATAAGGGTGGAAACGGCTGACCGTTTGACATGGGCTTCATTCTTTCGACCAGGATTAAATTGACTTTTTGTCCAGGGACACGATAAAAATGCAAGTCAAGCCATTGTCTGACTCGGACTTGTCCCAACTCTGGATGTTCGTCAATTTCGATCGCAGTATCAGCTTGCAGCCATGTGGTTGGGTCGTTGAGTCTCATTTTTTGCCCATGTTTCCGTGGTCTACCGCGACCACTATAAGCGGGTGGTGCTGACCACAAGCAGGCATTCTTTCGGACTCTCATTAAACAATCAGCTTGAATGGAAGCTTGCGCTAGCGCTAATACCCAAGTTGCATTGCCATATTCGGGCGTCTAAGACTGCTAATACTGGGTTGATGCTCTGTTCACAGACAAGTTTAAGTTGGGAAGCTGCTTGAAGTATGGGTGAAGACCCACTACTTATTCTTTCATGGAGTAGGGGTAATGCCCAACTTCCTTGAGCTTCAGGTATCCACGCAATGGTACTGTACCCCTGTCCCACAATGCAGCCCCTCTGATATTCATGGGTTCTGTCTTTTAAGGTTTTGGCGAATGGTCTCCCCCATGCAGTATGATCGATCGCCACTAATATATGTTCTGTTGCAGGTACTTGCTGTTCTAATTGCTCTTGATACAACTCCATCAGTTTTTTCCGGTCTGGCCTACAGTCTTGTAAGGCTTCATAGACGCTTGGCCATTGACGCTTGAATAATGGATTGAGTGAAAATTCCGCTAAACATGACGCATTTCTGGTGGTCATCACTGCATCCATCAGCTCGAATGTTGCATCCTTGGCTCGTATCAATAACTCGTATGCTGCTTGACGAAAGTCCTTTAATCGTTCACTGTTCATTTAAGGAGTGGATAGGTTTTCTTTTTCACCCTCATTCTCTCCTTAACGGTGGCTCTAGTTCTTCTTTTGCCACCGTTCTCATCTTTAGTTAGTCTAAACTACAGTTAGACAGAATGGTCAGTAATTCTTGATTAGCAGCGATGCGGACGAAGGTATCTCGTGCAGAGATGCCAGTACCTCGAGCGATCGGCTCAATTCAAGCTGGGTAATTCAACTTGACATTCATATTTTGTAGTTTCTCTTTTAACCATTCCTCAAACAGAAGATTTTCCAAATCTCGCTTTAAAGCACCTTCTAACGCAGCAGGTAGCAGTTGCTCCACTTTCAACAAACAATAGCGTCCCTCAATTTGAAGCGGACCAATAATTTGTCCAACTTGTGCATTCTCTGTAGCCTTGCGAATCATTTCTGGCATCTGAGAGCGAATAACTGGTCCCATTACGCCACCTACTACGGCATCATCTACTGTGGAATATTGTTTAGCTAATTGGACAAAATCTGCCCCTCGTTCCAATTGCGCTTTCAAATCTCGAGCAATTTCTGGATGCTGTACGACAATACGGGAAAGAACAACCCGATCCAAACCTTCTTTATTTTGCACAAAGTATTTTTGTACTTTTAATGCCGTGACTTTTTCTTTGAAGTTTTCTTGTTTGATGCGAAAACTCACTTGCTGCTTGAAATCAGCATAATTAATTCCATTTGTAAATAACCATTTTTGGAAACTTTCAGGGCTGGTTAATTGCTGCTGCAAGCGAAATTCTAGGATAAATTGTTCTACGATATCGGTTTCTGGTTCGGAAATCTCTAAAGCTTGGATTTCGTTTTCTAACAGATACTGCTGGGCAATTTCTAACACAACGGTTGATAGTTTACCAGCCGTGCGGAGATAGCCAAGGGATTGCTCTAAAGATAAAGTTACACCGTCGATCGTTAAAAAATTGTTGATGTCCATTGGGAATGTTTGTTAATAAGGGCATTTTAACTTGTGGGGGCGGGTGACAACTATTCCTAATTTACCCGCCCCACATTGATACTAACTCAAGTTGCTAGTTATAATACTTTGACGCCTAAAAACCCGGGTTCTTGTGATATGGGACTGTTTTTAACCAGTTTTTGGGAGCAGAAACCGGGTTTTTGAATAACTAGCAACTTGCGTTACTAGCTAACAAGCAATTTGAGCAGAGTAGGATTAGTAGCTACTTTAGCCAGCGAGTTGGCGACACCTTTGAAATCGCCATCGCCTACTGCTTTGAAAGCATTGACTAAATCCTCGACACCGGGAACCATGTACATACCTTCAAAGAAAGCATCCAAATACTTACCCTCTCTTAAGTTAACAGCAGCTTTGGCTAAATGTTCGCCTTCCGCGAATCCAGCAACTTTGAATCCTGTAGAAAGCGCCTTAAGATAATCGCCCTGCTGCAAACTCCACGCCATGTCTACCCAGTCTTTGCCTTGTGAGAACCCAGCTAGCGAGAACCCAGTGGAAATGGCACTAAGGTAATTCTTGTCTTTGACATCCCACGCCATGTTAACCCACTGCTCTACATTCTTAAAGCCAACGGCTGATAACCCTTGAGTGACAGCAGCACGGTCATTGTTAGGATTGCTGTCTTTAAGATCCCGCACCCAAGAACTACTAGCGAACTGTGTACCCGCAACAGAGAGTAATTCATCTGCAACCTTGCTAGTTTGATTGTCTTTGAGTGCGATCGCAGAGTTGACCAATGCTGTGGCTTGGTTTGAATTGATGCTTAATTTGTCCAGTCCAGCAACTTCTAGACCTGCCGTGAGAGCTTTCGTATAATCGCCATCTTTCAAACCCCAGGCAATGCCTACAAATTTGTCAGCATTGCTGAATCCAGCACCGGACAAACCTGCACCTAAAACGCTCTTCCAGTCACCATCTTTCATTGCCCAGGCAACATCCACAAAGGTGTTTGCTACCTTATCTTTTACCTCAAGCTCTTTTAGTACATCTTTCAATGCTGTCTCGTAGTCTTTACTAATAATACCCCAGCCGACATCTATTAGGATATTGACCACTTTCTCTGGAACAGCAGTGCCACCGGGTATTATTTTTAGTACCCCATTGACCCCGCTCTTAACAACTCCTTTCCAATCCTTTTGAGCAAGGGCAATTAATCCCTCGATACCGTTGACAACAGTGCCAACATAGGGAACTTTCTTTAAGACATCGACGACAGCACGAACGTCTACGCCATCTAGATTGCTCTTAATGTTCTCGCTGATATCCTTTGAGAACTGCTTGACACTATCGCTGAATCGGTCAGAGAAACCTTTCTTGCGCTGATTCTGCGCTTGCCGTTGGCGTTCTAACTCCTCTTGTTGCAATTTCTCAAGTGTGGCTACCGCTTCCTGATCCTCTTTTGTTTTTTGCTTCAATTCAGCTTCTGCTAACGCTAAAGCAGCGTTAGCATCTGCAAGATTCTTTTCTGCTGCTTTAGATTTTGCTAGTGCGTCTTGATATGCCAGCGCTGCTGCTGCTGCCAGTGATGCTGCTGCATCGTATGCAGCTTGAGCGTCTGCTAATATCTGCTGTGCCTGCGCTTCTGCTGCTGCTAGTCCAGCTTGGGCATCGTCAATAAGTTTCTGTGCCTCTGCTTGGGTCTGTACCAAGACCGCTTCAGCAGACGCAACAATGCGGTTGGCTTCCTCTACGGCTGCTTCCAAAGCTTGTTGGGCAGTTTCAATAGCCTCCTGCGAGGACTGGTCAGCATTTGCTAAAGCTGTCCGGGCATCGTCTATTAACTTCTGTGCCCTTACTTTTTCGGCTTCTAGTGTATTCTGGGCATTTGTAACCGCATTCTGGGCAACCGCTTTGGAGTTTTCTAGATTAGTTTGAGCCGTGGCAACTATCTTCTTAGCATTTTGTTCAGCCTCTTGCTTTTTCTTCTCTTCCTCCCGTCGTTTTGCTTCCGCTGCTGCTGCATCTGCTGCTGCCTTAGCTTTAGCTGCTGCTGCTGCATCTGCTGCTGCCTTAGCTTTAGCTGCATCTGCTGCTGCCTTAGCTTTAGCTGCTGCTGCTGCATCTGCTGCTGCCTTAGCTGCTGCTGCTTTTTTCCGCGCCTCCTCCAGCTTCGCTGCCGCTTGTTTCCGGGCTGCCTCTTCTTTCTTCTTGTCTTCTTCTTTTTTCAGGTTGAGTAATATTGCAGCTGTTGTTGTCTCAGGTGATGGCACAACGACAGCCACGACTACTGCTGCTTCCTCGACCCATCCAGGAACTCCCCAAGCGCGTCGCTCTGTAGAAGTTATTTCATCCGAATCTATCCAGGCCGATTGTTCGAGTTTGGATTCCAGGTCATAGTAGTGGTGCAGGTTATAGAATTCAGGCCAGTAAACTTCTGGGATATTTCCGTTCTTGAGGGTAGCCTGAACCAAATCAATATTAGGAGGTGTGTAAACTTCTGGTTTTGTTGCCTTCGCCAGATGGACTGCTGCTGAGATGTTCAGCAATCCCAAACCAGTCTCAGCGTCCCAATTAGACGCATTCAGGTCGGTAGCTGTACGTTTGAGGATATCGATAACCTGGGTGTAGTTCAGGCTTGGATTGGCTGCCCAGATTAGAGATGCAGCACCCGTGACTTTGGCAGTTGCCACTGATGTACCAGATGCACCATTGGTAGCAGTGCCTTGTGCTAGGATATCCACCCCTTTGCCGTAGTTGGCATAATCGACCTCTCCATAGCTGGAATAGGCTGCTTTCTGCCAGCCTTCAGCAGCGCCAACCACCAGGATATTGTCAAACTCCTTAGTAGCCTGAGCAAGTGCTGACATAGTAGTTCCTTGGTTCCCAGTAGAGGTAGCAACCAGAACATTATTCTGTTGAGCGTAAATCAAAGCTGCCCGTTCCAGGGAAGTCAATTCGTAGCGAGTAGTAACACTTCCATCCGGATTGATTTGGGTCAAGTCAAAGCTAAGGTTGACTACAGCATTTGGTTGCCCCGATGCCTTAGCAGCGTCCACAAACTCAATCAATGACTGCGCCCAGTCTCCAGAACCAATCGCACGACCTAGCCATAGAGGAGATTTGTCATTAATGCCATCAATTCCAATACCATTGTTACGAGTGGCAGCAATTACCTCTAACATCTGAGTACCATGTTGATCTCCCTCTCCTGGTTGCAACAAGGGGTCGCTGTCACCATCTACCCAATCCTTACCCAGACTGATTCGAGAGGCATTAATGTCAGGATTATTAGCCTGGAAGCCTGAGTCAATTAGACCAATGAGGGGTAAACCATTTTTCAGCAAAATATCTGCTGGTGAGGTTTTATACCAGCGATTTTCAGAAGCCAGAATCTTCGCCCAAACATCGATTTCAGCTTGAGAGTCGTCTACCCACTCGCTCCAAGAGTTTTTCCGGCCATCGTACTCAGTCCAGGCATCATCCGTAATTTTATGACTTTGAACATCTAAAGCTTGATAGTCTTTCCAAGCTTCTGCCATGATTGAATTTTTGGCATTTTGCAGTTGCTCGTACTGACTCCAGTAATCACCCATAACTTGGCTACGCTGGTTTTCCAGTATTTGATACTCGCTCCAAGCTTGACTCATGAATGCTTCTTTAGAATTCTTAAGAGCATCCAACTGATTCTCAGCATCACCCATCACTTGATGACGGTAGGTATCCAGGTTCTGGTACTGGCTCCAAAGGCTATTCATTACAGTTTCTTTATTGCCTTTGAGAGCATAGTATTCATTCCAGGCATTATCCATACCCTGCTCGCGGTATGCAGCTAAGTTGTAGTATTGATTCCAAGCATCGCCCATCTCCTGACGACGGTAGGCATCCATGCTCTGGTACTGATTCCATAGACTGCTCATCACCGTCTCTTTACTGCCCTTGAAAGCGTTGGATTGATTCCAGGCATCAGCCATAGCTGTAAGCCTGTAGCTATCGAGGGCGCGGTAGTCATCCCAAACATCGTTTCCAAACCCCTTGCCATTCAGTTGACTCCAGGTGTAGTACACCCAGTCATACATGAATTGACCATTGTTAGAAACTGTACTGTTTGCGTAGTCAACCCACTGATTCAAGTAATTGCCAGTATTAGATAGGTCGTTCCAGGTATAGTACGCCCAGTCATACATGAATTGACCATTGTTAGAAACGGTATTTTTTGCGTAGTCAACCCACTCATTTGTGTAGTTACCACTGCTGGAGAGATTGCTTTCTACATACTCTACCCAATCATTCATGTAGTCTCCAGAGTAGGACAGTTCCCTCCCAACGTTGTATACCTGCTCGTACATATCGTTACCAACGTTTAAGAGTCGATCGCTGGCAAGACTTATTCCAGCATCCATTGAGGTTGGGGTTTTAGAAAGCGTAGTCCAAAGGTTGCGTGCTGCGTTGTACAACTCACCATCAACATTGGAGAGTTGAATTTTTAGTGGCTGTAACTGGCTATCAATAGAGTTTTCAGTTGCCAAAATAGAGTCTTTAAAGTCGTCAACCTGTTTGCGAATCTGGCTGTCAATGCCAGTTAATACATTTTGAAGATGATTTAAACTTTGAGTCTCCTGATTGTTGAGAGTAGTTAATTCTTGCTTAACCTCATATAGCCAGTTATTAACTGAATTTTTGGCTGTAGCAACAGGCTTTTGTGCTGTAGCAACAGGTTTTTGTAAAGTTGGCTGTGTAGTAAATGCGATCGTGCCTCTCTCCTCATTCTCACCCAACACATTTCCTACTGCTGGTTGCTGTGTAGTAGAAACCAGAGGGTTTGCTTCTTTTATTAATGTAATTCCATCCATCTCCTGACTCGCCACTGTCTCTGCTACGGTGGGCTGGGTATTAGCATCAGTTGTAGGCGCGATCGCACCTCCATTATCCCCAGTAACATTGGAAACAGAATTGTCTGCTGTTACTGAATTTGGCGCTCTGGTAGAAGTTGGATTAACAGCGATCGCTCCTGAATTATTATCCGTTACTACTGCTGAATCGGAAGTTTTGGGAGTATCGGATACGATCGCTCCTCCAACCCCCGTGACGCTAGATGAAGACTCGGTTGTCACCACTGGCTGTTGTGCAGATACTGGTGTAGTTGAGCCAGAGTTAAGCGGCGCGATCGCTTTATTTTCGCTCTCAGAAGTTACCGCTGGTTTATCTGTGACAGGGGAAGTTTCCACAATGGAAACTGATGGTTGCTCGATCGCGGATTTGCTCTCACCGGAGTTGGTAGAAGTTACGTCAGTTTCAGTTTTAGCAGGATCGGATTTTGCCACTGCTGTATTGGCAACAGGGGTATCTGATTTTGACACTTCAGAGGCGATCGCTCCTAAATTATTATCTGCTGCTACGGCTGAATCGGGATTTGTTGGAAGAGTGTTAGATGCGATATCTCCTCCATCCTCCGTGACGCTAGATGAAGAGTCAGTTGTAACAACTGGCTGTGGTGGCGATACTGATGCAGTCGATCCAGAGTCAAGAGGCTGATTTTCGCTCTCAGAAGTTACCGCTGTTTTATCTGTGACAGGAGCAGCTTCCTCAACGGAAACTGATGGTTTTTCTGTTGCGGGTGCGATCGCATCGGAGTTTGTAGAAGTTACGTTAGCCTGGTTTTTAGGCGGATCGGATGTTGCGGGTGCAGTAGTGACAGCAGGGGAATCAGATTTTGGGACTTCTGGCGCGATCGCTCCTGTTTTGCTGTTATTATCTACCTGGTTATCTTTATTACCGAAAACGCTATCGTACAACTCATCTGTTACCAACTCCCCAACTTTAGGATTTTCCGGTGTTACGTAAGGTTTAGCATACTCAATTAACGCTTTCCCTAAGTTAGTTGGACGCCAATCTTTGTTTAAATCGATGACGCTATCTATACTGACTGCGCTTCCCGTCGCACCCCGAACCTGGAAAATAATGTCATTGTAGTCGCTATCTGTACCTGGCTTGTCTACCCGCAAATCTTCCATCACAAAGGTATTTCCTACACCCGTGACATCGGCAATTTGCCCTGTCATAAAGCTACTATTTGGGTTAGCCATTGGCAGGGAAAATAAAGGCCGTGCGTCATCACCTGTTGCAGACTTGTTTGCAACTTGCTGTAAATTAGCTCCGTTAGGAACTAAGATGAAAGCAAACCTATCTCCGGGCAGCATGGTAAAGGTTTTAACGCCTTTATATTCGCCTCCATCGCGATTAATCTCGTAAGGGAGATCGCCATTAAATTTGGCTCCTTCAGTAGTATCATTAATGACTACATAACCCAAACTAGAATTACTTACCGATCTGCGTGCAGCCTCGCTAATAAAGGCATCTGAGTTTTGAGCTAATTTTTCCATCCCCTCCAGATTAAAAATCCCTAACTCTCCCTCATATCCACCACCGTCAAACAGGTAATCAATCCCAACCTTGCCAGTTTCATCAACTTTGAATACCCCCATGTTAAATGTAAAGCTTTGTGATGCTAGCTGGGTGATATCCCCGTCAGTTGTGCTGGTTGTGGCTCCTTGAGTTTCGCCCGCAGTGGTTGAATTTATTGAAGTTGTAATCTTTGAATTTGCCTCGCTATCTTTGGGAGTTGTAGCCGTTGCTTCAGCAGGGGTGACACTAGAGTTTGTTGTAGAATTAGTTAAAGTTTTATTGTCTGTAGAGATGACGGAAGGAGTCGAGGAATTTGCAGTCGTTACCTCAGTATTTGTTGGGGTTTTGCTTGAATCGGTTATATTTGATGTAGGTGCGATAGCTACATTTTCATTGGAAGTAATAG